>NZ_JBHWIO010000040.1:0-9292 GCF_042732075.1 Kitasatospora sp. NPDC059812 | reverse complement strand
TCGCTCTACCGCACCACCTGGACCCGTGCCACCGGTTGGGGATCCTGGACGATGACCGGCGACTGGAAGTTCACCGACAGCCCCACCACCGTCTACAACCCGGACACCAAGACCGCAGAAGTCTTCGCCCTGACCGCCGACGGCACCATGGCCCACATCTACAACACCAACGGCGCAGGCTGGTCCACCTGGTCACTCATCGGCCCCAGCGACTGGAAGTTCGCCGGCACCCCCGCCGTGGTCTACAACCCGGTCAGCAACGCCCTCGAACTCTTCGCGACCGGCACGGACCGATCGCTGTACCGCACCACCTGGACCCGAACCAAAGGCTGGGAAGCCTGGACGATGACCGGCGGCTGGAAGTTCACCGAGAGCCCCACCACCGCCTACAACCCGGACACCAAGACCGCAGAGGTCTTCGCCCGCATCACCGGCCTCATGGCCCACGCATCCAACGCCAACGGCGCAGGCTGGTCCGACTGGTCCATCATGGTCCGCCGGGCACCCAAGTGACCGTAGCCGACCACCCGAGGGCCCTGTACCCCTCAGCCCGTGTCCGCAGTTCCTCGACCGTCGAGGCTCACAAACCGTCAAGGCCGGCAGGGGGAGATCCTGATGTTTCGCTCACGCTCACGTACCGCCTGGACGACCGGGGCTGTCACCGCCGCCGTCCTCACCAGTGCCCTGCTCACCGGCACGCCCGCGCCCGCCGTCAGCGGTGACATCGCGCCGACCGGCTCCTACGCGTTCACCGCCAAGATCGACATCGGCGATGGCAGACGCGCCTGCAGCGGCGCCCTGATCGACCCGTTCTGGGTCATCACCGCCGCCGCCTGCTTCGCCGACAACCCCGACCAGCCGACGACCCTGCCCGCCGGCGTGCCCGCACTCAAGACCACCGTCACCCTCGGCCGCACCGACCCCACCACCACGGGCCAGGTCCGCGACGTAGCCGAACTCGTCCCCCGCACCGACCGCGACCTCGTGCTGGCCCGGCTCGCCGCCCCCGTCACCGACATCACTCCCCTGTCCGTCGCCACCGGGGCACCCGTCCAGGGTGAAACCCTGCACGTCGTCGGCTACGGCCGGACCCGGACGGAATGGGTGCCCGACAAACTCCACGGCGCGACCTTCGGCGTGAACGCGGTCACCGCCACCGGCATCGCCATCACGGGCGTCGCACCGGCCGGCGCGACCGTCTGCAAGGGCGACACCGGAGGCCCCGCCGTTCGCGAGACGGGCGGCACCGTCCAACTCGTCGCCGTCAGCAGCACCTCCTGGCAGAAGGGCTGCCTCGGCAGCACCGAAACCGCCCGCGACGGCGCCGTGAGCACTCGCACCGACGACCTCGTCGACTGGATCAAGTTCGTCCGGTCCGGCACGATGCCGCCCCAGGCACCCGGCGTCCTGCGCTGGTTCCTCTCCGACTCCGCCCAGTCGGATCTCTCCACCCGGGCGACGTTCGACTTCGGGAGGAGCCCGATGCTGCCGCTGACGGGCAACTGGGACGGCATCGGCGGGGACACCCCCGGCGCCTACGACCCCACCACCGCCCACTTCTACCTGACGAACTCGCTCGACGGTGGCCCCAGCAGCACCGACTTCGGGTTCGGAAATCCGGGCGACGTCCCCGTGGTCGGCCGGTGGGACGGCGGACGCACCAGCGAGGTCGGGATCTACCGCCCCAGCACAGGCGCGTTCCACCTGCGCCACCACGACGGCACCGTGACGTCCTTCAGGCTCGGCGACGGCGGCAACTGGAAGCCGATCGCCGGAGACTGGACGCACAAGGGCTTCGACACCCCGGGGCTGTTCAACCCCGACACCGCCACCTTCTACCTCGTGAACTCCATCCACGACGGCGAGGCCGACATCACGTTCAGGTTCGGTGACCGGGGGGACACACCCATCGCCGGAGACTGGAACGGCAGCGGCACCACCCAGGTCGGCGTCTACCACACCGCCGGCAGTGTCTTCCGCTTCCGCGGCGCCGCCGCCGGATCCACCACCCTCGTCTTCTACGGCGACAGCGGGTTCCCGGTCACGGGAGACTGGAGCGGCAACGGCAGGTCGACCCAGGGCATCGTCGTCCCCGGCCGCTGAACCATCTCCACCCCGGCCAGCAGCACCTCCTGGCCGCCATCGGCATCACACCAGCCCACTCCGTCCTCGACCTACCAACAACCAGCGGACGGGGTGGGGCGGGAGCCAGGCCGGATTGCGAGGCCGCCGGGCTATCTGGCGGCCGTCGCGTGCGCATCGCCTTCGTCGCCGAGGCTCGGGCCCGCGGCAAGAGCTGCGGGCCGCGCGGGCGGAGGACGGGTCCAGCGGCGCCGCCGAGGTCAGGTGGAGCGACTCCGCGACCTGAGTCAACTTCCTTGTCAGTTGGTATTGATGATGTATGGTCAGGTCAGTTTTGCAGGTCACTGCGGTGACGCTGCTGGTGGTGCCGGTGGTGCCGGTCCCGGCGTATCACCCCGGGAAGGACTCCGGGATCGACCGCCGCCTGACCAATCCGTCGTCGACGGTGTGACACCGGTGATCGGCATTGGGAGGGGCATCATGAACGGCAGGATCGTGACTCTGCTCGGCGTACCCGTACTGCTCGCGGGGGCGGTGCTCGGGGCGGCCCCGGCGCACGCCGGCACCGGGGTGCGGATCGACGGCGCGACCGTTTCCGGTGGCGCCTCGGCGACGGTGAACGTCACCATCGCGTACTCCTGCGACGCCGGCGATTTCGTCGCGTCCGCGACCGTGACCGCCGAGGACCGTACGTCCGGCGCCCTTGGCTACGCACGTTTCACCCCGAACTGCACGGGCACGAATGTCCAAGTGACCGTCCCGGTCACAACTTTGAACCAGAGCCGCTACGCCGCGGGTGACACGGCGGCCGTGCGGGCCTCACTGCTCGACGCGACCGATACCGAGGTGGTCGGGAGCATCACCCGGCTCACCGTCGGCACCGCGTAGCCGGGCCGGCTGCGGGCGGGGGGGGGCGGGGGGGGGGGGGGGGGGGCGCCCCGGGGGGGGCGCCCCCCCCCCCCCCCCCCCCCCGCGGTACGGGGTACGAGGTGCGCGGTGCGCGGTGCGGGCTACTTCTTGGCCGGTGCCTTCGGGACGGCGTTGTACGGGTTGTGGTGGTGGTCGCCGATGTGCAGCTGCTCCTCCGGCGCGCCGGCGAGCTTCGGCAGGACGTGGGTGCCGGTCGGGTCGGTGATGACGATGGCGTCGCCGTCGCGGCGCACGTCGTGCGGGGAGCCCTTGGCGTAGGAGGCGAGCTCCGCGCCCGGGCCGGTGGGGGTCGAGTCGGCCACCGTACCGAACACGTTCGTGGGCAGCGTGAGTGCGGTAGCCGTCGCGCCGAGCGTGGTGTTCGCGGACTGCTCGCCGCCGTACGCGGCGCCGAAGGTGGCGCCGCCGGTGACGGTGGTGCCGGCGGGCACGGTGACCGGCACGGCGGTGCCGGAGGTCCCCTGGAGGGTGACCACGCCGCCCTGGACGTAGCCGGTGGCCGAGCCCGCGTTCTGGGCCTGCTGCCAGCCGGCCTGCTGCTGGAGGACCGTCCCGGAGTCGGTGAGGGTCTGGTTGACCACCGGGGTGTCCGCGGTGAACCAGGTGCGGTAGGTGGACAGGATGCCGGCGAGGGTCTGCAGGGCCAGCTTGTCGTCGGTCAGGTTGGACTGGTGCATGAAGAAGGGCCGCGGGTCGTTGGACAGCACGTACCCGAGGGTGATCCTGACCTGCAGCGGCAGGACGTAGCTCGACCAGGCGGTGTTCGGGTCCAGCGGTGCGATGCAGGTCGTGGTGGCCGGGTTGGCCTCGCAGTTGCCGCTGCCGCCGTTCGCCTTGGAGGTGTAGAGCCAGTTGTACTCGCTCACCTCGTCGGCCTGGGTGGAGACGTTGTAGAACACGTTGACCGGGTGGCGCGGGGTGCCGAGCGCGGAGGCGATCTGACGCTGCCCGCTCTCGCGGGAGGCGTCGACGCCGAGCCACTGGATGTTGTCAGCGCTCAGCGCGGCCAGGAAGTTCGGGTTGTCGTCGGGCTGCTGCGGCAGCATCACGGTGCCGGAGTGCTCGCCCGCGACCAGCTCGTTCGGCCGGAACGGGAGGCCGTTGGCCTGGGCGAACTGGATGTTCTGGGTGATCTGGGAGCTGATGGTGGGCTGGTCGACGTATTCGATGGCGCCCGAGGCGTCGGTCTGGCACCGCCAGGGGATCACCGAGAAGTCCTGCACGCAGCCCAGGAACGGGTGGTCGTAGGTGTGGTTGACCCACCGGAAGCTGTTCTTGTTCGCCAGCAGCGCGTCGCTCAGCGGGTCGTCGCCGCCCTGCTCCTGCTGGTACTCGACACCCGGGCCGGCGTTGAACAGGAAGTCCAGGGTGTAGCCGTTCTGCTGCTGCCAGTTCACCGTGTCGGTGACGTCGGAGGCGGCCATCCGGATGGGCGTGGTGTCCGGTACGCCGGCGGCGCAGTCGCCTTCGCCCGGGGTGCACTTGCCGCTCTGGCTCCAACGGGAGTTGGCGTTGAACAGGTCGTCGATGTGTGCCGAGAAGTAGTTGCGCCAGTAGCCCAGGTGGACGCCCCGCGTCACCCAGTCGACGATCCCGTGCGCGAGCAGCCGGAACTGCTGCTGGTCGTAGTTGTACGCGAAGGTGAGGACCAACTGCTGGCGGCCGCTGCTGGTGTAGACGCCCGCGAGCACGCCCTGCGTCGAGGTGCCGGGCACCGTCTCGGTGAGGAACGGTTCGAAGTGCGAGCCGGTGGCCGGGTTGTCGGGCACCGGCGTGGCCAGCGCGCCGTACGAGCCGCTGCCGCCCGCGGTGCCCTCGAACGGCACCGGGCCGTTGAGGTAGCGGAAGGCGTCGGCCCGGGCGGAGGAGGACGCGGTGGCGGTGGTCGCGTCGAGCGAACCGGTCCACGCGGGCGTGCTCAGACCGGTGTTGGTGCCCGGCCACACGTAGGAGTCGACCTGTCGGACGTGGTAGGCCTGCTCGTAGCCGGTGAGGGCGGAGAGTTCGGCGGTGGAGAGCCGGCTCGGCGCGTCGTTGGGCAGGACGACGCCCTCGAAGTGGCCGTGCGGTGTGCCGTCGGCCAGGGCGTCGGCGAGGAAGGACGCCGTGAGGGTGGCGCGGTTGCTGCTGGTGAGGTCGACCACGGTGGTCGGCACGCCCTCGGAGACCAGTTGCTTGTGGATGCCCTCGACCCACGGGTTGCCGTCGGTGACGACGAGGACGTTCAGGTCGACCCGGGAGGTCGCGGCCGCGGCCGGGACGACCGTACCGAGGGATATCACCGCGCCGGCCACGACCAGCGCGATCAGCGGCAACGCGCGGAACGGCGTCCGGCCCGCGCGCGGGGCAGGACGGGGTTTCAGGAGTCTCATGGCGCCCACCCTGGCGCAGCGGGCGGTCGCTACGGCCGCGTTCCGACAGACCTTGACCGATCGATGGCGGGGTTTTTGGAAACGGTTCTCGTTTCGGAAGCCTCCCCGTAACCGGCCTGCGCGCCCGTGCCCCTGCGGCCCGGTCAGAACCGGCCGCGCCGGGCGGGCTGCGGCACCGGGGGTTGTCTGCGGCGGTGCGTATCGTCCGGGGCAACAGGTGCCACAGGAGTGAGAAGGAAGGGGCGGGAATGGACGAGGTCAGGCCAGGGACGCGCGAGTACCTCGACGGACTGTTCATACCGGGCCTGCGGATCGGCGGCGATGCGCACACCCCGTACAGCTGGATCGAGATCGCCGAGGTGCAGGAGGTCACCGCAATCCGGCTGCCGAGCGGCCGGTTGGTCGTGGACTCGCCCTGGATCACCGGGCCGCCGCGCGAGCTCGCGTTCCGCATCCCGCCCGGCGAGTACCCGGTGGACGTCTCCTGGGCCAACTGGCCCCACCTCTCCGACGGTTACTACACCGAACATCGGGAGTGCGCCGCAACACGCCTGCGCGTGCGCGACGAGCCGGTGGTCACGTGGGAGCTCGCCCTCGGCGTGGGCGAGGACCCGGCCCTGCGCGCTGCCGGCGCGGGATTCGCGGCGGAGGACGCAATGGGCTGCTTCGCCGACACCACCGCCTGGCAACCGCTGACCGAACCCTTCCGCCGCTACCTGGCCGACGTGACCGCCGCCGGATTCGGCGGCCCGCCGGTCGGGCGGGGCACCGAAGACCTCTGCGAGGGCTACTTCGAGCTCGCCCGCGACGAGGGATGCCGGGCCGACCTGCTGGCCTTCGGTGTCCCGGAAGGCTGGGGCCAGGTCTGGGCGGGCCGTGCGCGCGACGGCGAGATCGCGGTGGTCGTCGTCCCGGGCCCGGTGCCCACCAGCCCGTGGGACTGAGAGGGCCTGGTGAGAGCCAGCCCGGCCCTGCCGCCGCGTCGAGGTCTTTTACCGACCAGCGCGACTCCGGGCCACGCATAGCCGATGGCCGGACGGAGGCGACCTGACGGCAGGCCCCCGCCGCCGCTCTGCCGGCCGCGGGGGCCCAGCCCGTCGGCTACTCGGGCAGGGGCCGCATGCTCACCCGCTACTGCCGTCCTTGAGGATCGGGCAGAACACGGCATGCAGCACCGCGGTACTGCGGATTCAGGGGGCCGACGGCGGGTCGAGGTCCTTGGTCATGAAGACCCTGCTGGTGCCCGGCGGATCGCACGGGACTTCGCCCAGGCGTCGCCAGCCGTGCTTCGCGTAGAAGCCGGGAGCCTGGAAGCTGATCGTGTACAGGACCGCCGTGCGGCAGCCGCGTGCGCGGGCTTCGCTTTCGGCCCGGCGCAGGATCTCACTGCCCAGGCCGCCATGGCGCAACTCGGCCGGCAGGAAGAACAGGTCGAGGAAGAACAGCCCGAGTGAGGTGCGACCGGTCAGACCACCGATCACCTGGGAGGTCACGCGGTCACGCACCAGGACGGCCAGCGGGCGGCGGTCGTCGACGGCTGTCGAGTCGGTGTTGAACCGGTCCAGGGCGTCGGAGACGAGCGATACGTCGGTGGGATTCGGGGCGTCGGTGACCGTGAAGCCGATGCCGGGCCAGAGGTTCGATGGCGTGCTGTCGGTGGCGGGCATGAGGCTCCCAGGGCGGTTGGCGGACGGTGTGCGGGCACAGGGCACAGGGCGCGGGGCACAGTGGCCTCGGCCGGTACGGGACGTTAGGGCGTGGACGCTTCGGCCGAGCCCGAAGCGAGATCGACGACAATCGGGGACATGGACCATCAGCGCGAGGGCCGGGACGTCGGCGTGGACCTGGCCGCCGTGGCCAGGCTGCTGGCCGACGGCACCAGGGCGGACTTCTGCCTGGCCCTGCTGGACGGCCGGGCCTGGACGGCCACGGAACTGGCCCGCCATGCCGGTGTCGCGGCCTCGTCCGCGACCGAGCACCTGAACGTGCTCGTACGTGGCGGACTCCTCGTCGAGGAACGCCACGGACGCCACCGTTACCTGCGGATGGCCGATCCGCGCGTGATGGCCCTGATCGAGAGCCTCGCCGCACTCGCGCCGCGCCACACCCCCAGGCCGCGTTCGCTGTCGGGCTCAGGGCGACAGCGGGCCCTGGCCCGCGCGCGGCTCTGCTACAACCACCTGGCCGGAGAACTGGGCCTGGCCGTCACCGACTCGATGGCCGCCCGCGGCCTGTTGGAGTGGGGAGCCGATCCGTCGCTCACCGCCGAAGGGGCGGCCTGGCTCCACGACCTGGGCATCGCACTGCCCGACGCCTCCCGCAGACCGCTGGTACGCGCCTGCCTGGACTGGACCGAACGACGCCCGCACCTGGGCGGGGCCGTCGGCGCCGCCATCTGCGGGCACGCCCTGGCCTCCGGGTGGCTGACCCGGATCGGAACCACCCGTGCCCTCGCCCTCACGGACCTGGGCAGACACGAACTGCGCGACCACCTCGGAAAGCCTGCGACCACCGAACTGCCGCCCTGGGACCGCGAGGCGGATTAGCGGCCTGGGATGAACGGTCCCGGTGCTGGTGAGACCGTGACGGTGGAAGGGCCGCGCGGGCTGGGTGAGTTGTGACGCCTGGTCCCCGACCGCTCCGCACGACGCCCGGCCCGCCGTCGCCGGACAAGCACCAAACTCGTCCTCGCCCACGACGCCATTCACTGCTCACCCACCGGTCGAACCGCCGGCAGTCACGCCCGACCCCAACTTCACCCAGGGCCGTTACTGCATGACTTCCCGGCACGGGTGCTCGAAGGAGAGCGGGCAGTAGTAGAGCTGCATGTTGTAGCTCCGCCCGATCTGGATGCCGATGTCGCCGTCCGCGTCGCGGTCCTCGACCGGGTCCCAGCCGCTGCCGTCCAGAACGCCGGAAGCGATCGTCAGCAGCGGCACCATGGCGGATTCGCAAGCGGTGCACCGGATCACCGACGGATCGCGGAAGCTCCACGGCCCCCAGCCACCGACCTTCCACCCAGGGGCGACCGACAGCTCGTACTGGTAGTAGGCCCGGAACTCATCGGCGTACCAGGACCTCGGATCGGTGCCGGTGAACTCCCGCTCGCACCAGTCCTCGATCCGGTCCGCGAGGTCGGCCTCCAGCTCCAGCGGCGCCGGGTACTCCATCACCACCTCCGGGTGCAGCACGCACGGCTCGGGCACGTAGTTGCCGTAATTCTCCACGTCAGCCGGCAGCGGCGGATCGGTCAGCAGCGCGTCGACCTGTGTGGAAGAGCCCCACACCACCCTGGCCGCCGGCATCCACGACGGATCGTGGTTCAGCGGACACCACAGCACCTGCAGCATGTCCGCGCCCTCGGGGCACGGCAGCGAGGGGATGTCGCGCGCGTAGAGCTGGGCCACCGGCAGCAGGGCGTTCGGCTTCCGGGTCCATGGATGTCCCGCGCGCGTCGCGTCCAGAGCAGCCCGCTCCTGGTCGGTGGGGCTGTCGTCGGCCCAGCCCTTCTCATGGAGCTCCCGGCGCCGCCGGATGTCCGCCAGCGACACCGGCAGATCGCCCTCGTCCTCCTCCGGGTGCGGGCCCTCGCACACCGGCCACGGCTCACCGGCCGGCCACAGCAACGGGCCCCCGACCGAACTGTCGTGGACGGTCGGCTCGCCCAACCGTGGGTGCAGGCGCGCCGTCTGCCGCGCCAACGGCACCAGTTCCGGGAAGGCCGCGGCGATATCCACCCGGCGCGGCGGTGTGACACGGACCATCGAGGCATCTCTTTCGGACGGCGGACAGGCATACGGACCTTAGCCGCCGCCACCGACACTGATAGTTCTAACCGGGTCCCTGGTGGTCGTGGCTCTGCCACTGACTGACGCCCTGCTGGGCTGTCCTCCGGTTGTTCTGTCCGG
>NZ_JBHWIO010000039.1:58437-71783 GCF_042732075.1 Kitasatospora sp. NPDC059812 | reverse complement strand
AGCGCCTCGCGCTCTCTCTCCTCCCCTCCCCCGCGGTGCGACCGCTCGCGCGATCCGCTCGCACTCGGGGGGGGGTGGTCGGGGCCCCCCCCCCTTCGCGCATGATTCTCCCTGATGACGATCTTGTCTGGATTTCGGACCGCCCGCCGCGCCGCAGGTCTGCCTGCGGCGGGCCTCGCGGTCGCGCTGCTCACCGGGTGCTCCGGCGGGGCCTCGGAGGCCGAGCTGGCGTACAAGGCCGACTACGCCGCCCATCCGCACCTGCGGGTGACGGGGTACCCGTCCACCGGCACGCTCGGCGTGGTCCAGCAGCTGGTGTGGCGGCTCGCCGAAGGGGCCGAGGGGCGGCTGGCGGAGCTCGGCGCCTCGGACGGCGGGGACAACGGGGACAGCGGGGACGCTTCGGCGGCCTGGGTCCGCGAGTACGGACGGGGCGCCCAGGGGGCCGTCACGGCCGACTTCCAGGACGACCCTGCCGAGCGGCAGACCGTGGTGCTGACCTTCCACGACACCGGGCAGGTGAAGGAGCTGGTGCTCCGGCCCGGCGGCCGCGACGGCGGCGACGGTTGGCGGGTCGTGCTGCGGTAGCTGTCGGGGCCGCTGGGCTGGGCCCCGGCCGTCGGGCACGCCCGAGGGGCGGCACCCGTGCGGTACGGGTGCCGCCCCTCGGCGGATGTCGGCGGCTTCAGGCGCTGTCCGGCCTAGATGATCAGGCTGAGCGGCATGATCAGGGCGATGGCGACGACCGAGATCACCGTCTCCATCACCGACCAGGACTTCAGCGTCTGCCCGACGCTCATCCCGAAGTACTCCTTCACCAGCCAGAAGCCGGCGTCGTTGACGTGCGACAGGAAGAGCGAGCCGGCGCCGATCGCCAGGACCAGCAGGGCCGCGTGGGTGGAGGACATGTCGGCGGCGAGCGGGGCGACGATGCCGGCGGCGGTGATGGTGGCGACCGTCGCCGAGCCGGTGGCCAGGCGGATCAGCACCGCGATCAGCCAGCCGAGCAGCAGCGCCGAGATGTGCCACTTGCTGGACCACTCGCTCACCGCGTTGCCGACGCCCACGTCGATCAGGGTCTGCTTGAAGCCACCGCCGGCGCCGACGATGAACACGATGCCGGCGATCGGGCCGAGCGACTTGCCGACGGTGTCGGAGATCCGCGCCTTGTCGAAGCCGGCCGCCTTGCCGAGGGTCAGCATGCCGAGCAGGGTGGCGGCGAGCAGCGCGATCAGCGGCGAGCCGATGAAGTCGAACACCCGCTGGCCCAACGCCTTCGGGTTGTCGATCACCACGTCGGTCAGGGCCTTGCCGAGCATCAGCACGACCGGCAGCAGGATGGTCGCCAGCACCGCGCCGAAGGACGGGGTGTGCTCGGGCTTGGCGCTCTCCTCGGGGGCGGTGGCCTTCGGGATCTCCAGCGGGCCGACCCAGCGCTCGGCCAGCCGGGAGAACAGCGGGCCGGCCACGATCAGGGTGGGCACGGCGATCAGCAGGCCGAGCGCCAGGGTGATGCCGAGGTCCGCCTTCAGGGCGTCGACGGCGACCAGCGGGCCGGGGTGCGGGGGCACCAGGCCGTGCAGCACGGACAGGCCGGCCAGCGCGGGGATGCCGATCCGCATCAGCGGCACGTTGCCGCGGCGGGCGACCAGCAGCACGATCGGGATCAGCAGGACGACGCCGACCTCGAAGAACAGCGGCAGGCCGAGGACGGCGGCGATCAGCGCCATCGCCCAGGGCAGCGCCTTGTTGCCCGACCGGGCCAGCACGGTGTCCGCGATGATGTTGGCGCCGCCGGAGTCGGCGAGCAGCTTGCCGAGCATCGCGCCCAGCCCGATCAGCAGGCCGACGCCGGCCACGGTGGAGCCGAAGCCCGTGGAGAAGCTGTTGAGCAGCTTGTCGAACGGGGCGCCCGCGACGGCGGCCAGCAGGCCGGAGCCGAGCGTGAGGGCGAGGAAGGGATGCAGCTTCAGCTTGGTGATCAGTAGGACGATCACACCGATGCTGAGCAGGACCGCGATCAGCAACTGGGAGTCGCTGCTGGTGTGCGGCAGGGCCGGTGGGGCGGCCGCGAGCAGAGTGGGGGACATACTCACGCGAGGTCTCCATTGACCGGCCGCAGCAACGCCACGGCCATCTCGACGAGTTCTTCGGGGGACGGACCGACGTCCAGGACGGCGCCGCGCTCGTGCGCGCCCAGGGGTTCCAGGGCGGCGTACTGGGAGTCGAGCAGCGACGGCGGCATGAAATGGCCGGTGCGGTGGGCGAGCCGGTCCTCGACCAGCTCGTGACCGCCGCTGAGGTGCAGGAAGTAGGCACCCGGGCAGGCCGCGCGCAGGGTGTCGCGGTAGCGGTGCTTCAGCGCCGAACAGGTGACCACGCCGCCGGTGCCGTCCTCGGCCCGCTCCTTGAGCCAGGCGCCGACGGCGCGCAGCCAGGGGGCGCGGTCCTCGTCGTCCAGCGGGATGCCGGCCGACATCTTGGCGATGTTGGCCGCCGGGTGGAAGTCGTCCGCCTCCGCGTAGGGGAGGTCGAGTCGTTCGGCCAGCAGGCGGGCCAGGGTGGTCTTGCCGACACCGGAGACGCCCATCACCACGATGGTGAGAGGGCCCGCCGGTGTCACTGCCGGGAAGTCGTGGTTCTCGACGCTGAGAGCCATGGGTGGTGCTCCTTCGTTGCCTGGCCGCCACTATCGCCTCAAAGATATGACGTATTCAAGTGGTGGAAACCAAATCGTCATACTTTTGAGCTGTGGGGTAGATCGCAGGGCGCGGGACCCGGTACGCGCCGGTGGTGACGGCGGGACGGGCGTCTACGCTGGGCGGATGGAGATCCAGGGGCTGCCCGGTCGGCTGCTTGACGAGCTCGGGCCCGCGATCGCGTCGGGGGAGATTCCCGAGGGTGCGGTGCTGCGCGGCGAGGAACTGGAGGAGCGGTTCGGGGTGTCCCGGACGGTCGTCCGGGAGGCGGTGCGGATCCTGGAGGGGATGCGCCTGGTGGCGTCCCGGCGGCGGGTCGGGATCACCGTGCAGCCCAGGTCGCTCTGGGACGTCTTCGACCCGCTGGTGATCCGCTGGCGGCTGGCCGGCGCGGACCGCTCGGCCCAGCTGCGTTCGCTCGGCTCGCTGCGGGTGGCCGTCGAACCGGCCGCGGCCGCGCTCGCCGCGGTGCACGCGAGCGACGACGACCGGCGCCAACTCGGCTCACTGGCCGTGGAGTTGACCGTCTCGGCGCGGGCCGCCGACCTCACCACCTTCCTCCGGCACGACATCGAATTCCACGCCACCGTGCTGCGCGCCTCCGGCAACGAGATGTTCGCCCACCTCGGCGACACCGTGGGGGCGGTGCTCACCGGGCGGACCGAGTACCATCTGATGCCCCATCAGCCGGAGCCGTACGCGATCCGGCTGCACCGCGAAGTCGCCGACGCGATCTGCGCGGGGGACGCCGTCCAGGCCGAGCAGGCCATGCGGACGATCGTGGCGGGCGCCCTGGAGGAGCTCAACCAGCAGTTGGGCTGACCTCCCCCGGCGGCGGGCCGCCCGCTGCCGGCTGCCCGGATCACGCGCTTTGACGGCAGTTCGGTGGATTCGGACGCATAGTCCTGGTTCGGCGGGGCAGAGTGAGGCAAGGGGGCGCGTTTCGCGTGCGCCCGTCCCGTGTCCGCCGCCGAGTCCGCGCCTGGGGGTCGATCGATGTCCGTGCCACGCCGCCGTCGCCGCCTGCCCGACGAGGTGCGCGCCGCCGCCGTCCGGGCGGTGCTCTGCCTGTCCTTCACCCTGGTCGGCGTGGTCGTCGCCACGCTCGCCTCGTACGCGGACAGTTGGCTGATGACGCCGGCGCTGATGACGATGGGGCTCGGGGTGTTCGGCACGATGTGGTGCCTGCTGGAGATCCTGATCTCGCGCCAGGTCGCCGCCCAGCGGCAGCGCGCGCCCGGCTCCGCGCACCCGATGGCGGGCAACCGGGCGCCCGACCCGCTGGCCGCCCGGCCGCTCCCCCGCCCCGGCGGGCCACAGCGCCAGCCGCGACTGCCGGCCGCGTAGGACACCTGCGGCCGACAGTCGCGGTCAGCCCTCCGGGACGGCCCGGTAGTGGGTGGTGAGCCGGCCCGTGTCGTCCAGGACGTGGAAGGCGAGCATCGGCGGCTGGGTGAAGGAGATGCCGGGCCCGCCCTCGCAGGGCAGCGTGACGGTGGAGACCACACCCGGGGCGACCAGCAGGGGCAGTCCGGCGAAGGTGGTGGCGGCGCCGGTGTGGGAGTGGCCGCAGAGCAGGCCGGCCACCCGGGGGTGCCGGGCCAGCACCGCGCCCAGCGCCTCCTCGCCGAACTGGCGGATCGGGTCGACGTTCGGCAGGTGCAGGACGGCCGGCGGGTGGTGGAAGGCCACCAGCGCCGGCAGGTCGGCGCGGCCGGCCGCCAGTTCGGCGTCCAGCCAGGCCAGCGTCTCCTCGTCCAGCAGGCCGTCATCGCGGCCGGGGATCGAGGAGTCCAGCATCAGCACGTCGGCGCCGGGCAGTCGGTGCAGCCGGTTGACCGGGCCGTCCGCGGGGGCCTCGCCGAGCAGCACCTCCCGGTAGGGCGCCCGGCGGTCGTGGTTGCCGGGGCAAATGAGCACCGGGTACCGGGAGTCCAGCACCTTGGCCACCTGCTCGTACTCGGCGGGCAGGCCGTGGTCGGCGAGGTCCCCGGTGACGAGCACCGCGTCCAGCGGGCCGGGCAGGGCGTCGAGGTACGCCATCACCTGCCCGGCCCGCCGCCGGGCGCGCCTGCCGCCGTCCCGGCGGTGCTCCTGCCCGAGGTGGATGTCACTGAAGTGCGCGATCGTCAGCATGCACGCCACGCTAGTCAGTTGAGGACTGCGCCGGAACCTCGGCCGGACGCTTGAACATCCGGGTGGCGGTGATCTCGCCGTGGATGGCCGGGCCGTCCGGGTCCTGCGGGGCGGGCAGACCGGGGCGCAGGTGCTCCTCGACCGAGATGTACTTGAGGCCCGCCCGCAGGTCGGCGTCGTTGCGCAGCCGGATGACCAGCGGGAACTCTGCGAGCGCGGTGGTGTCGAACAGGCCGGTGGTGTAGATCAGTTGGACGCCGAGCGCGTCGGCCACGGCCCGCTGGAGCTCCAGCAGGTAGGTGGCGTTCGCGCGGCCGATCGGGTTGTCCAGGAACAGCGTGCCGGCGTGCCGCAGCTGGGACTGGCCGCGGTCGTTGGCGCGCAGCGCGGCCATCGTGCAGTACAGCGCGATGGCGGCGGTGAGCAGCTGGCCGCCGGAGAAGACGTCGGACATCTGGCCGACGCCGACCCGCTCGGCGCGCAGCACCGCGTCCGGCTTGAGGATCTCGACGCTGACGCCCTTCGGGCCCATCGCGGCGGCGACCCCGCGCAGCAGCAGGGACATGCCGTCGCGGCGCAGGTCGCTGTTCTTGCGGACGGCGGCGCGGGTGGCCTCGTCGATGACCTCACCCAGGCGCTCGACCAGGGTGGCGTGGTCCGGGTCCTCGAAGCGGATCCGCAGGAACTCCTGGCCGGACCACTCCCCCAGGCCCTCGGGCAGCCGGGAGAGCCGCTGGGCGGCGCGCAGGGTGGTGAGCGAGGACTCGACCAGGCCGCGCAGGCGGTCGACGATCGAGCCGCGGTTGCGCTCCAGCTGGGCGAGTTCGTCGGTCAGCACGCGCAGCCGGGGCGCGAAGGCGGCGGCCCAGGCGGCGGCGTGCTCGGGCAGCGCGGCGGCGGGCAGTTCGCGGATCTGCTGGCGGGCGGGGGTGCGGACGGCTTCGTAGCGGGCGGCGTTGGCGTGCCGGACGAGGGCGTCGGAGGCGTCGCGGACGGCGAGTTCGGCGGAGGACAGCTCGCCGGCGGCGGTGCGCAGGGCGCGGCGGGCCTCGGCGGCGGTGCCGCGCGCCTCCGGCAGCGAGCCGAGGTAGGGCTCGGCGGACTGGCCGTCGTCCTCCTGCTGCTCGCGCAGGCCGTCGCGCAGCTGGCCGGCGAGTTCGTCGAAGTCGGCGGCGGCCGACTGGGCGGCGTCGAAGGTGCGTTGCAGGTCGGCGTGCGCGGTGCGGGCGGCGTCCAGGGCCTCCCGGCGTTCGGCGAGCCGGCTGGTGGCGGTGCGCAGCAGGACCTGGGCGTGCTCGGGGTCGGCGGGGACGAGGTCCTCGGGCAGTTCGGTGTGCGCCTCGCCGTCGGCGGGGGCGGAGCGCTCGGCCTCGCCGCGCAGGCGCCCGAGCTGCTCGCTGGCGGCGGCGGAGCGGGCCTCGATGGTGGCGACCAGGTCCTCGGCGCGGGCGGCCGCGGCCTGGCGGGCCGGGCCGTCGGCGCCGTCGGGGCTGCCGAGGAGTTCCTCAGCGCGGGTGCGGACCTTGTTGGTGAGGCGGTCGAGTTCGGTCGCGGCGGCGGCCTCGTCGCCCTCGGCGCGGGCCTGCTCGGCGCGCAGGTCGGCGCCGACGCCGACCTTCTCGTACAGCTGGGAGGCGGCGCGGTAGGCCTCGCGCAGGGCGGGCAGTGCGGCGGGGGCGGTCTCGGCAGGCTCGTCGGCCTGCTCGGCGGCGGGGATCTCGGCGCGTTCGGCGCGCACGGTACGGGCGGTGCGGCGGGCGTCGTCGGCGGCGCGCTGGGCGGCGCGGCGGTCCTCGTCGCAGGTGCGGGCGCGTTCGGCGCAGACGGCCTGGCGGCGGTCGCACTCGGCGGCGTCCTCGGCGAGTTCGCGCTGGCGGCGGGCCCAGTTGGCGCGCTCGCGCAGCCGGAAGGCGAGGCCGGAGAGGGCGTCGGCGCGGCGGCGGGCGCGCTGGGCGGCCTCGCGGTGCTCCTCGTGGGCGGCGGCCGCGGCGGCGTGGTCGGTCTCGGCCTCGTCGTGGTCGGCGCGCAGGGTGACCAGGGCGGCGGCGGCCTGCTCGGCGTGCTCGCGGGCGGCCTCGGCGGCGGCGGCGAGTTCGGCGAGGGTACCGGGCGGGCAGCTGGCGTGCCAGGAGGCGAGGCGGGCGGCGAGGGCGCGGTCGGCACCGAGGCGGGCGGCGAGTTCGCGGATGTGCTCCTCGCGGGCGCTCGCCCGGGCGCGCAGTTCGCGGCGCTCGTCGTCGGCGGCGGACTCGTCGTGCATGGCCGGGTTCGGCGGCACCAGGAAGAACGCGGGCTGGTCGGTGATCGGGGCGATCAGGGAGGCGGCGGCGCCGACGGCGACGGTGGAGCGGGGCAGCAGGGCGGCGGCCTGCAGGGCCTCGCGGGCCCGCTCCAGCGAGGCCGGGTCGGTGACGACGACGCCGTCGACGAGTTCGGGGCGGGCGGCGAGGATCGCCTCGTGGTCGGCCGGGTCGACGGACTGGGCGAGGTAGCGCCAGCCCGGCAGGGCGGGGATGCCGTGCTCGGCGAGGTACTCGACGGTGGCCAGGACGTCCGGGCCGGGCGGCAGCAGTCCGCCGTCACCGAGGGCGGCGAGGATGCGGGAGTCGTCGGCGGCGGCGGTGCGCAGGTCGAACAGGGTGCGTTCGGCGGTGGCGATGGACTCGTCGAGGAGTTCGCGCAGGTACTCGGCGTTGCGGTCGAGGACGGCGGGGGTGAGGAAGCCGGCGTCCTCCTCGGCCCCTGACCCGTCGTCGCTCCAGTCGGTGGGTGCGGGGGTCAGGGATAGCAGGTCGGAGAGGCGCTGCTCGGTGGCGAGCAGGGCGGCGGTGCGCTGCTCGGCGGCGAGCGCCCGGGCGGCGGCCGTGCGGGCGTCGCCGGCGCGTTCGGCGGCGAGTTCGGCGCGGCCGGTGGCGGCGGCGGCCTCGCGCAGCCGGGCGGCGCAGGCCTCGGCGGCCGTACGGGCCTGGGCGAGGGCGGCGCCGGCGGCCTTCTCGACGTCGGCGGCGTGCAGGGCGGCGCGGGCCGGGTCGACGTCGCCGTCGGCGTCGATGAAGCCGGCCTCGACGGCGGCGGCGGTCTCCTGCTCGACCTCGGCGAGGCGCTGGCGCAGGTGGTCGACCTCGCTGCGGGCCTTCTGGGCGGCGGTGGCGGCCTCGGTGGCGTCGGACTGGGCCTTGGCGCCGTCGTCCTGGAGCTCGCCGGCGCGCTTCTCCTCGGTGTCGGCGCGGGCCTCGGCGGCCGCGGCGGCGCCTTCCAGGGCGCGGGCCAGGGCGGTGGCGGCGCGGGCACGGGCGGCGAGCGCGGGGGCGGCGTCGAGTTCGGCCTCGCGGATGGCGGCGGCGACCCGGGTGATCCGGTCTGCGGCGGCGCGCTGGCGCAGGACGGCCTCGGCGGCCTGCCAGGCGGAGTGCAGGGTGCGGGCGTCGATGAGTTCGCGGCGCAGTGCGGCAGCCTCGGCGGTAGCCGCGGCGAGGCCCAGGGTGGCGTGCCGGTGGGTGAGTTCGGCGGTGATGAGGGTGTGCCGGGTGCGGTCGGCCTCGGCGGCGGTGACGGCGCCCGCGGCGGCGGCGACCTCGATGGCGAGGTCCTGGGCGCGGTCGCGTTCGGCGGCGGCGCGGGAGGTGAGGGCGTGGGCGAGGCGGCGGGTGCGGCGTTCGGCGGTGCGGTGGGTCTCGCGGACGCTCTCGCGGGCGCCGGTGGCCTCGACGATGCGTTCCAGCAGGTCGAGGGAGCCGGCGGTGAAGTCGCGTTCGGCGGTGAGTTCGGCGCGGCGGCCGAGCTTGGCGGCGAAGCCGTGGACGAGGTCGGCGAGGCCGTCGGTGTCCCGGGTGTCGGTGACGGCGCGCAGCAGCAGGTCGGTGAAGTCGCTGTCGTGCTTGACCGCGAAGAGGCCGGCGGCCTCGCCCTCGTCGGCGTTCATCTCGCGCTGGTAGCGGAAGAGTTCGGGGTCGAGGCCGAGTTCGCCGAGGTGCTCGGTCCAGCGGTCGTGGCCGTCCTCGAAGACCAGGTCGAGGTGCGGGTGGGCCTTGCCGGCCTCGGTGAGGGCGTCGCGGAAGCCCTTCATGGTGCGGCGGCGGCCGCGGGCCTTCTGGTCGCCGGCCAGGCCGATGCGTTCGGCGACCGGCAGCGAGTCCAGGGTGAGGCCGGGGCCGGGGCGGAAGGAGTACCAGGTCTCGGCGAACTTGCGCGGGTCGGAGGAGACCTGGCGGCCGCGCCACTCGCTGACCTTGCCGACCACGATCAGCTCGCCGGTGACGGTGTGCTGCCACTCCAGCGCGACGTGGCCACAGTCGTCGGCGAGCAGGAACTTGCGCAGCACGCCGGAGCTGGCGCCGCCGAGGGTGTTGCGGTGGCCGGGGAGCATCACCGAGAAGATCAGTTTGAGCAGGACGGACTTGCCACCGCCGTTCTCCAGGAAGAGCACGCCGGCCGGGGCGGGGCGGCGGACCGGGCCCTCGGTGTCCTCGCCGAACAGGCCGATCTGCTGCGGGGCCGGGTCGGCGACGGGCTCGCCGACACCGCGCAGGTCGAGCACCGTGTCGGCGTAGCGGGCGCCGGCCGGTCCGATCGAGTAGAGGCGGACCCGGTTGAGCTCGTACATGTGCGGCGGTTCTCCGTGGGCGAGTCGGGTAGGGGTGTCAGAGCGAGTGGAACGGCAGGCCTGCGTCGGCCACCAGTTCGTCGCCGTTGTCCGGCGGCAGCAGGCTGGCGGTGCCGTCGGAGACCGGGACGATGCCGAGGTCGAGCAGTTCGGCCATGGCCGCGCTGCCGGCCAGGTCGCGGACCTGGAGCTGGTAGCGGGCGGTGGTGCGGTAGGTGCCGCCGGAGTCGTCGGAGACCTTCTGCAGGAAGCCGGAGTCGACCAGGAACAGCACGGCCTTGGCGACGATGCCGATGGTGGAGCCGGAGAGCCGGCGGGCGTCCTTGGTGGCGCCGGTGGCGGTGCGCCGGGCCCAGACCCGCCAGGCGGCCTCCAGGCCGGGGGCGTCGGACTGCGGGTCGGTGTTGTCGCCCTCGGTCGCGGCCTGCTCCTCCAGGCGGCGGCAGGCCTGGCGGACGAAGGCGTCGACGCCGTTGACGGTGATCCGGCCGAGGTAGCCGTCGTCGGCGAGGTCCTCGGGCCGGGGGAAGGCCATCGCGGCGACGGCGAGGTGGGCCAGGCCGTGCAGGAAGCGGTCGGTGGACTCGGTGGCGGCGCGGCGCGAGTAGTCGCCCATCCGGACGGCGAACAGCGAGTCCTCGGCGGCGGCGACGGCCATGCCGGCGCGCGGCGAGACCTCCAGGACGACCAGGCCCATGCCGGTGGCGACGGCGTCGGCGAGCCGGGCGAACGGCGGGTCCTCGCGGTGGCGGCGGACGAGTTCGGCGTACTCGGCGTCGCGGGCGGGGAGCAGCTTGGCCTGGAGGCCGAAGGAGACCAGCCGGGCGGCGTCGGCGACGTCGCCCGGGGTGATCGGGGCGGGGGCCGCGGGTTCGGTCTCGGCCGCCCAGGACGTGTCGTGGTGGGTCGTCACGGGCGGTGCTCCTCGGGGCTGTTGCTAGTACGGGTGATCTGGTGGTGCGTCGAGACGGCGGCTTCGTCAGCCGGCGTCCTTGCGGTCGGCGGCCATGCCGGCCGCGTCGAGCAGGGCGCTGCCGACGATCAGGTCGGCGCCGCCGAACTGCGGGTCGCGCAGCGGGGTGCCGTCGTCCACGGCGAACAGCAGCCGCTCCTCGCCCTGCCGGTAGGCGGTGCCGACCGGCGGGCTGGCCGCGTGGACGGCCAGCAGGGCGACCAGGTACGGCAGCTCCGGGTCCTGCCCGCGGGCCTCGGCCAGCAGGCCGGAGAGCCGGCGGGGGGCGTCGGCGGGCAGGTCGAGCAGGAGCAGCGCGGCCTCCAGCTGGGCTTCGGAGAAGCGGCTGTCGTCCGGGGTGGCGACCAGGTCCGGGTCGGGCAGTTCGGCGCCGAGGTGCTCGCGCTCGACCGGCGGGGTGAGCAGCAGGTCGACCAGGTCGGCGACCCGGACGGAGACGGGGGTGCGCAGGCCGGCGCCGCGGGCGAAGAAGGCACCGGTGGGGCGGACGGCCTGCTCGACCGGCAGCCGCAGCACGGGGGCGAGCAGTTGGCCGTAGAGGTCGATGCCGCTGCGGGCGCCGGGGGTGGCGAAGGCCTGCCGGTCCTGCTCGGCGCGGAACAGCGGGCCGGCCTCCAGCAGGCGGGTCTGCAGCTTGGTGTGGCGGCGGATGCAGTCCTTGACGATGTCGAGCAGCTCGGCGGCGCGGCGCTTGTTCTCGGCCCCTTCGGGAGTATTCGGCTCGGCCTCGTCGCGGGCCTTGCGGATGTTGGTGAGAATCGCGTTCTCGTGCCGGTAGCGGTCGGCGATGTGGTCCAGCGCCTCGTCGATGAGGTCCGGGATGGCGCGCATCCAGTCGACGGCGCGGACGTTGCGCCGGGTCGCGTCGAGGGCGCGGCGCAGCGTCTCGGCGTACTGGACGGTGCGGTAGCGGGCCTGCTCGGCGGCGAGCTGGGCGTCGGCCAGGCGGCCGCGGCGGATCAGCACCTCCAGCTTGACCTCGGCGGCGATCTGGGCCGAGGTGACGTCGGTGTCGAGCGCGCCGACCAGGACGTTGACCGCCTCGTCGGTGGTGCGCAGGTAGACGCCGCCGTCGGGGCCGGGGACCTCCTCGATCAGCTTGAAGTCGTAGTCGCGCCGGACGTACGCGCCGTCCGCGCCGAAGGTGCCGTAGACGGCGCGGAAGCCCCGGTCGACGCTGCCGACGTTGATCAGCGACTCCAGCACCCAGCGGGCGACCCGCTCGTGCTCGGCGGCGGGGCGGCCGGCGGCCTGGGCGGCGACCCTGGGCAGCAGGCGGGCGAGCACTATGTCGCGGTCGGCGCCGGTGTCGAAGTCCATGTGCAGGGTGACCAGGTCGATCGCGGCGAGACCGACCTCGGCCATCGCGTAGCCGCCGTACTCGCCCGCCAGGTTGACCTTGCGGTTGTCCAGGTCGTGCAGGGGGGCGGTGCAGGCCAGCGCCTTGAGCCGGCGGGCCAGGCCCTCGTCGGCGGCGGGGCCGGGCGCGGGCCTCGCCGCGACGGACCCGGCGGGCGGCCGGGGGCCGGGCAGGGTGGGCGGGTCAGCGATGGCGGTCACGGTGCACAAGATTAGAGGTTCGCACCGACATCGACCGAAACGGGCCTTGTGGGCGGGCTGCGCGGCAGGCCGGAGGGCGTGTCGGGGGTGAATTCAGAACGGGATTTCGACGGGATTCCGCCAATTCCGAACCGATATTCGGCAAACCCGTGAAGACTGCGCGTCGCTACCGTGATGATCGGCCTATGATCACTCGACTGGTCAAAGCGGGCTTCGCCGCCGCGCTGTCCGTGACCACCCTCGCCACCGGTGCCGCCGCCTCGTCAGCCGCCCCCGCCGACGCCCCCGCCGTTCAGGGGCAGCACGTGACCGCAGCCCTGAACGGCTTCCTGCCGGGCACCACCCCTCCCGGACCGGGCAAGCTCTCGGTCGGCTGGACCTCCGCCGGCACCCAGGACCTCACCGGGCCGACCCACATCACCGTCGACCTGCCGCCCGGCCTCACCACCGAGCTCGGCATGTTCTACTCCACCCCGTACGACTACACCTTCACCGAGTCCGTCTCGCCCGACGGGCGCCACCTGGACGCCGTCCTCATCGGCACCCGCAGGCCCGGGCGCTACGAGTTCATGAAGCTGAACGTGGGCCGCGACTACACCCAGCAGCTGACCGGCCAGATCGTCGTGACCGTGTCCAATCCGAACGACACCGACCCGACCGGCCACGTGACGGCCCTGTCGGTCGACGGGACCACCCCGGCGCCGGTCGTCCAGGCGCCGCCCACGGTCGACGGCCTCGACACCACCACCGGCCCCGGCGCGGGCGGCACCGCGGTGACCGTCAGCGGCAGCAACCTGGCGCACGGCATGGTGCTGGTCGGCGGCGTCCCGGCGGCCGGCACCTGCACCGACACCGCCTGCACGGTGACCACGCCCGGCGGCTCGGGCAGCGCACCCGTCTCCGTGGTGACCCCCGGCGGCACGGTCGCGGCGCCGGCCGCCTTCGACTACACGGGCGCCCCGCCCCCGCCCCCGCCCGCGCCGACGGTCGGCAACCTGACCTACCCCAGCGGCCCGGCCGCCGGCGGCACCCAGGTGTACCTCCAGGGCACCAACCTGACGTACGGGACGGTCGCGTTCGGCGGGGTGCCGGCCGCGCACGTCTCCTGCGGCCCGTCCTTCTGCTCGGCCACCTCCCCGGCAGCGGCGGGCCCCGGCCCGGTGGGCGTCACGGTGACCACGGCGGGCGGCACCAGCGCCCCGGTGACCTTCACGTACACCGCGTAGTCCCGACGTACACCGCGCAGTCCGGTTGTTCCGATTCCCCGGGGGGCCCGCCCCCCGGCCACGGGGGGTGCGGGGGGGCGGGCCCGCCCCGCGGGCCGGGGGGGGCGCCCCCCCCGGGGGCGGGGGGGGGGGCCCCCCCCGCGGGCGGG
>NZ_JBHWIO010000039.1:48898-58427 GCF_042732075.1 Kitasatospora sp. NPDC059812 | reverse complement strand
TCACACACTCACACACAGCGCTAACCCAACCAACTACTCTTCCTGGTGGGTTCTCTCTGGCCGTGGGCCCCCCCCCACCCCTCACCCCGGCGTGTCCGGGGGCGCGCGCCGGCCCGGCGTCCGGGGGTGCGCGCCCGCACGGCGTCCGGGGGTGCGCGCCCGCACGGCGTCCGGGGGTGCGTACCGGCCCGGCGTCTGGGGCGTGCCCGCACGTCAGGGGCTAGTTGAACGCGTTCAAATCGAGGGTCTAGAGTCGGTTCCGCACAGACGGGACAAGGCCCCGCCTGCTCTTCGGCATGGAGGTTCGCACCATGGACACCAATCCGGGCACCGATCCCGCGGCGGTACTGCGCAGAGTCCGGCGCTGGCTCTGGATCTTCGTGGTCTGCCTGGTGCTGAGCGGCCTGACGGCCTTCCCGCTGGAGACCGAGACCCGCTGGCTGGCCGATCTCGCGACCGGGCCGGCCGCGCCGCTGGCCGACCGCTTCCCGGCCGCCCTGGACTGGATCGAACGCGTCCGCACCGGCGTCGCGGAGACCAATGACCGCTACCCCTTCCTGGCCTACGGCACCGACTGGCTCGCCTTCGCCCACCTGGTGATCGCCGCCGCCTTCTGGGGCCCGATCAAGGACCCGGTCCGCAACATCTGGGTGATCCGCTGGGCGGTGCTCGCCTGCGGCGCCGTCATCCCCCTGGCCCTGGTCTGCGGGCCGCTGCGGGGGATCCCCCTGGGCTGGCGATTCATCGACATGTCGTTCGGAATCGTCGGCGTCGTCCCGCTGCTGATCGTGCTGCGGGCGCTGCGCCCGCTGGAACGTTCCTTCCAGGGGCCGGTGGCCGCGAGCTGAGTCGGAGCCCCCCAGCGCCGCCCCAGGGCGTGTGACCAGGGGTCGCACGCCGGTGGGCCCCCTGGGCCCGGGTCACGGGCAACGACCTTCATCCGCAGGCCCTACCATCTGGCTCAACAGCTGCTGGAAGGCGGACGGGCGTGGCCGATGCGGTGATCGATCTCAATGCGGACCTCGGTGAGGGGTTCGGACGCTGGACGCTGACCGACGACGAGGCCCTGCTGTCCGTGGTGACCAGTGCCAACGTCGCCTGCGGCTTCCACGCGGGAGATCCGTCGACGATGCGCCGGGTCTGCGCGCTGGCCGCCGAACGCGGCGTCCGGATCGGCGCCCAGGTCTCCTACCGCGACCTGGCCGGCTTCGGCCGCCGGGCCATGGACGTCCCCCCGGAGGAGCTCGCCGACGAGATCGCCTACCAGATCGGCGCCCTCCAGGTCTTCGCCCGCGCGGCCGGCTCCCGGGTCTCCTACGTCAAACCGCACGGCGCCCTCTACAACCGCGTGGTCACCGACTCCGAACAGGCCGAGGCCGTGGTGGCCGGCGTGCTGCGGGCCGGGGCGGTCTGCGACGGACCGCTGCCGGTGCTCGGACTGCCCGGCTCCCGGCTGCTCGCCGTCGCCGAGGGCGTCGGCCTGGCGGTCGTCGCCGAGGCCTTCGCCGACCGCGCGTACACCTGGGCCGGCACCCTCGTCCCGCGCCGCGACCCGGACGCCGTGGTGCACGACCCCGAATCGGTGATCACCCGAGCCGTCGGCATCGCCCGGGACGCCTCGGTGGAGGCCGTCGGCGGCGAACGGATCGCCGTCGAGGCCCGCTCCCTGTGCGTCCACGGCGACACCCCCGGCGCCGCCCAGCTCGCCTGGCGGATCCGCGGAGCCCTCGCCTCCGCCGGGGTCCGGGTGGAGGCGTTCACATGACGCCCGCCGCCGTCCGGCGCGTCGGCGAGCGGGCGCTGCTGGTCGAACTCGACGACACGGCGCAGGTCGCCGCGCTGTACGGATGGCTGCGCGAGCGGCAGGAGAGCCGGGCGCTCGGCGCGGTCGAGGAGATCGTGCCGGCCGCGCGCACGGTGCTGCTGGACGGCGTCGCGGACGTCGACGCACTGGCGGCCCTGCTGCGCACGGCCCGTCCGTCGGCGGCCGCGGCGGCGACCGGGCCGCTGGTGGAGGTGCCGACGGTGTACGACGGCGCCGACCTCGCCGAGGTCGCCGCACTGTGGGGGGTGTCCGAGGAGGCTGCCGTACGGATCCACACCGGGCCCGAGTACGTGGTCGCCTTCTGCGGGTTCGCGCCCGGCTTCGGCTACCTGACCGGGCTGCCGCTCCGGTACGAGGTCCCGCGCCGAGCCACCCCGCGCAGCAGCGTCCCGGTCGGCTCGGTCGCCCTGGCCGGCCCGTACACCGGCGTCTACCCGGGCTCCTCCCCCGGCGGCTGGCAGCTGATCGGGCGCACCGGGCTCGCGCTCTGGGACACCGGGCGCGAGCCGGCGGCGCTGCTGGCGCCCGGGGTGCGGGTGCGGTTCACGGCGGAACGGGCGTAGCGGGGGTGCGGGCCGACGGCGGGCGGCGCGCGGGCCCCGGACGACGGCGGACGGGGCGGCCGGGGGCGGGGCGGCGGCGGACGGGGTGGAGGCGGACGGGGTGGGGGCGTTGAGCGGTTTGCTGGTGGTGCGGCCCGGACCGTTGACCACCGTCCAGGACCTCGGACGGCGCGGCGTCGCCCACCTCGGGGTGCCCAGGGCCGGGGCGCTGGACGAGCCCGCGCTGCGGGCGGCGAACCGGCTGGTCGGCAACGAGCCGGGCGCCGCCGGGCTGGAGACCACGCTCGGCGGGGTCGCCCTGCGCGCCCTCGGGCCGGTGGTCGTGGCCGTCACCGGCGCACCCTCGCCCGTCCGGGTGGACGGGCGGGCGGCCGCGTGGGGTGCGCCGGTCGCGGTGCCGGCCGGGGCGGTGCTGGAGGTGGGGGCGGCGACCGCCGGGGTGCGCGGCTACCTGGCGGTCGCGGGCGCGATCGCCGTCCCGCCGGTCCTGGGCAGCCGCTCGACGGACCTGCTCTCCGGCCTCGGACCGGCCCCGCTCGCCGCCGGCGACCGGCTGCCGGTCGGCCCGCCTCCGCCCGACCGCCCCCGGCCCGACCTGGTGCCGCTGCCCGCTCCCCCGGCCGAACTGGTGCTGCGGCTGCGGCTCGGCCCGCGCGCGGACTGGTTCGAGCCTGCGGCGCTGACCCGGCTGGCCCGCGACGGGTACCTGGTCTCCCCGGCCGGCAACCGGATCGGGCTGCGCACCGAGGGCCCGCCGGTCACCCGCGCCCGGGCGGGTGAACTACCCAGTGAGGGCATGGTGTTGGGCGCGGTGCAGATCCCGCCGGACGGGCGGCCGGTGGTCTTCCTGGCCGACCACCCGACCACCGGCGGCTACCCGGTGATCGGCGTCGTCCCCGCCGCCGACCTCGCGGCGGCCGCCCAGGCACGCCCGGGCACGCCGGTGCGCTTCGTACTGCTGCGGGAGCGCTGAGCGGCCGCGACAGCACGCCTCCCGGCGCGATCGCGGTTCCTGCACCACCGAAGCCAGCCGCGGCGGTGCATTCAGGCGGGGGCGCCGAACCACCTGGACAGGTGACCGCGCAGGCCCTGCTGGTCCTCGCCGACCCAGGCCACGTGGCCGTCCGGGCGCAGCAGCACCGCGGGCACGTCCAACTCGTCGCTGACGTCGACGACATGGTCGACCCGGTCCGCCCAGCCCGCCACCGAGAGCCCGCCGGTCTGGTCGAGCAGCAGCCCGCGGCCGCCGTGCATCAGCCCGTAGAGACGGCCGCGCTTCAGCTGCACGTCGCGCAGCCGGCGGCCGAGCAGTTCATGCCCTTCGCCGAGGTCGTAGCGGACCCCGATCGCGATGATCTTCTCGATCAGGTGCCGGTTCACCTCCTCGAAGTCCATCAGCTCCGCCAGCAGGCGGCGCACCGCCTGGGCGCCGGGCTCCAGGGACATCAACTGGATCTGGGCGCGGGTGTTGTCCAGCACGTCGGCGGCCACCGGGTGCCGTTCGGCGTGGTAGCTGTCCAGCAGCCCCTCCGGCGCCCAGCCGTCGACCTCGGCGGCCAGCTTCCAGCCCAGGTTGAAAGCGTCCTGGACGCCGAGGTTGAGCCCCTGCCCGCCGGTCGGCGGGTGGATGTGCGCCGCGTCGCCGGCCAGCAGCACCCGGCCGACCCGGTAGCGCTCGGCCAGCCGGGTGGCGTCACCGAAGCGCGAGAGCCAGCGCGGCGAGTGCGCCCCGAAGTCCGTGCCCGCGACGGCCCGCAGCTGGCGCTTGAACTCCTCGAAGGTCGGAGCAGCCGTACGATCCTCGGCCACCCCCTCGGCGGGCACCACGACGCGGTACACCCCGTCCCCCTCGGGGATGGCGCCGAACCGCAGCTGGGTCTTGCGGACCTCCGCGATGACGGCGGCGATCGTCTCCGGCTCCTCCGCCAGCTCCATGTCGCCCAGCAGCGTCTCCACCCTGGAGGGCTCGCCGGGGAAGCCGACGCCGAGCAGCTTGCGCACCGCACTGCGGCCTCCGTCGCAGCCGACGAGGTAGCGCGAGCGCAGCCGCGTGCCGTCGGCCAGTTCGACACTCACCCCGTCCTCGTCCTGGCTCAGCCCCACCAGTTCGCAGCCGCGCCGGAGCTCGGCGCCGAGTTCGGTCGCGTGCTCGGTCAGCAGCCGCTCGGTGACCGCCTGCGGGATGGACAGGACGTACGCCTGGGTGGTGTCCAGCCGCTCCGGCCACTCCTTGCCGATGCCGGCGAAGAAGCCGCCGACCGCGAACTTCCGGCCGAGCGGGAGGAACCGCTCCAGCAGCCCGCGCTGGTCCATCACCTCAAGACTGCGCGCGTGCAGACCGCGCGCCCGGGCCGGCAGGGGCCGCTCCGCCTCCTTCTCCAGCACGAGTACCTGCACGCCGTGCAACCGCAACTCGCCGGCCAGCATCAGCCCGGTCGGCCCGGCACCGACCACGATCACGTCAATCATCACAAACCCCCAGGTATGCCCGCAGATCCCGGCTTCGGCCGGTCATTCTGCGGCACGACCGGGGCCTTGCCGCAAGCCCCCCAGTCCGCTATACCTTGAGAGTGGCAAGGAGAGTCGGTGACCTCCTTGCCTTCGCTGTTTCCGCTCGTTGTTTCCGCTCGCGGTTTGCCGCCCGCTGTTTTCCGCCCGCTGCGCGCGCTCCGCTCAACGCCCCGACAGCAGCTCCGCCACCACCCGCTGCGCCGGGTCGAGCGCCGACTCCCCGTCCTCCACCGCCCATACGGCGTTCTGCAGCACCCGGGCGAGCGTCCAGCCGACCGCCGCCTCGCGGTCCAGTTCCAGTGCCTCCACCAGGACGTCGAACCGCCACCGCAGCGCCCGGGCGACGTCGCCGGTGGCCAGTACGTCGGCCCAGCGGTTGCGCAGCGCCGGGAGGAGTTCGAAGCCGGGGTGCCCGACGAGCGGTTTGGGGTCGATGGCGAGCCAGGGGGCGCGGCCGCCGCCCTCGGGCGGGGCGAGGACGTTGCCGTAGTGCAGGTCCCAGTGCAGCAGCCGGTCGCCGGGCTCGGTGCAGACCTCGCGCAGGGCCGCGGCGCAGTCGGTGAGCAAGCGCCGCTCGGCCGGGTCGACGAGGGCTGCGGCGGCGGCCGGGGCCCGCGCGAGCAGACCGTCGGCGAGGTCCGCCAGCCGTCGCAGGTCCGGGGCTTCGATCTGACGTCCGGTCAATTCCCTTAGCAGGCCCGCGAGGACGTGCATCGCCTCCCGGTCGTGCGCGACATCCAGCAGTGAACGCCCCGGGTCGAGACGTTCCAGCAGCATCGAGCCCGAGGCCGGTTCGTGGCCGAGGAGTCGTACGGCCCCTCGCCCGTCCCAGGCTCGAAGGGCTGCCGGCTCGCCCTCCGTCTCCTCGTCCACCGGCTGGAGCTTGAGCGCCGCGGGCGTGCCGTCGGCCCGCCGCACCGGCAGCACCAGGGCGACGACGCCGTGCGCGGGCGGGCCGTCCGGGCGCAGATCCCAGCGTTCGAGCAACTCGCCTGCCAGCGCGGGGAGTCGGGCCGCCCAGGCGCGACCTTCGGGGCCGAGGGAATTCTCCAGGGACGCGGCCAGCGCGGGCGGGACGTCAACAGGCATCAGATGGGCTCCTCTCCGACTCCCCAGCCTACGGTCGAGGTTCGAGGCCGGCCGCCGAAACGAAGCCGTCGAGGTTGTCGAGCATGATGTTGTGCCCGCAGTCCGGGACGGCCGCCAACCGTACGCCCGCATCCCGGAGTTGGCCGGCGCCGCGCGGCTCGCCGCCCGCCTCCGGGTACAGGAAGGCACGCGGGAGGTCGAGGCCGAGCAGCAGTTCGCGCATCGTCGGCACCGTCGCCCGGGCCAGGTGGACGGCGCTGCGGTACAGCGCCTCGGGCCCGGCGAGGCGCATCGTGGACCACCAGGACGGGCCGACCCACGCGGCGACCTCGTCCCGGCCGCCGGCCAGGAACTCCTCCTCGGTGAAGCTCGCGATGCCGCTGCTGCCGGGCCGGCGGCCGGGGGTGACCGGGTCCAGGTTGGCGTCGACCAGGACGAGCCGGGAGACCGACTCCGGATGCCGGTGGGCGAGGACGACGGCGATCGCGCCTCCCATGCTGTGGCCGATCACCTCGACTCCGGCGAGCCCGGCCTCCGCCAGCGCCGCGGCGACGGCGTCGGCGTGCTCCTCCAGGGTGTATCCGAAGTCGGCGGGCCGGTCGCTGAGGCCGAAGCCGAGCAGGTCGAGCAGCAGCGAGCGGCGCCCGGTGAGCCCCGGGTGGGCGGCAGCGGCCGCGAAGTAGGCAGGCGAGCTGGCGCCGAGGCCGTGCAGGTAGAGCCGGGCGGGCTCGGCTCCGGGCAGCTCGACCCATCGGATCCGGTCGCCGTTCGGGGTGACGGGGGCGTGGCGCAGCACGGGGACTCCTCCTCCATCGGGGGCTGGGAACGCCCAGACCATATATCGCCATCGAGGTATAGCGGAACCGATATACCGAAGCTCCGAGGGACGAATCTGCGAGAGTGGCCCCATGCTGAAGCTCGCGATCCTCGGATTCCTCTACGACCGCCCGCTGCACGGCTACCAGCTGCGCCGCCACCTCGCCGCACTCACCGGGCACGTCCGCCCGATCAGCGACGGCACGCTCTACCCGGCGATCAAGCGCCTGGAGGCCGACGGCCTGCTGGTCCGCGAGACCGAGCCCGGCAGCGCCGCCGCACCCCGGCACACCCTCCACCTCACCGAGGCCGGCCGCACCGCACTGCTCGACCAGCTGCGCGAGCCCGAGCCGTTGGACATCAGCGACGAGAACCGCTGGTTCGCCCTGCTCGCCTTCCTGCGCCACCTCGACGACCCCGCCGCACAGGCCGCCGTGCTCCGCCGCCGCCTGGCCTTCCTCTCCGAGCCGGCGAGCTTCTTCTACGACGGCGACCGCCCGGTCGGCGCCGAGGAGTTCGCCGACCCGTTCCGCCGCGGCCTGCTGCTGATCGCCCGCGCCACCAGCGAGGCCGAACTCGCCTGGCTGCACGCCACCCTGGCCGAACTGGAGGACGTACCGACAGGCTGACGGTGACGGGCCGACAGGCTTCCGGACTGACGGACTGACGGACTGACCGAAAACCCGCTGCGGCACCTTCCCTCCCCGCCCTGCCCGTGTTCCGATGACGCCCATGGCCAACGACACGCACACCGGCAACGTACGACGCGAGGGGCACGACGGAACGGGCCCGGGCGCGATCACCCCGGACGGCTGCGCCGTCGAGCTCTGGGCCCGGCTCCCCGTCGGCGACGCCCCGGACGTGATCGAGGCCGCGGTGCCGGCCGGCGCCACCATCCTCGAACTGGGCTGCGGCGTCGGCCGGATGACGCACCCGCTGACCGATCGCGGCTTCACCGTGACGGCGGTGGACGAGTCTCCCGAGATGCTGGCCAGGGTGCACGCGGGCATCCGCACCGTGCGCAGCCCGATCGAGCGACTGGACCTCGGCGAGCGCTTCGACGTCGTCCTGCTCGCCTCCTTCCTGATCCACGCGGGCGACGAGGCGGTCCGCCAAGGCCTGCTGGAGACCTGCCGCCGCCACGTCGCCGCGGACGGCTGCGTGCTGATGCAGCGGGAGGGCGAGGACTGGCACCTCAACGTGCCGCGCGAGGGCAGGCTCGGCACCGACGGCGTGTCGCGCATCGTCTCCTCGACGCCGGTCGGGGACGGCGTGAACTCCGTCCACGCCGAGTACGAGTTCCCGGACGGCCGTTGGACGCACACCTTCCGTTCCCGGCCGCTCACCACCGCCGCGTTCGACCGGGCGCTGGCGGACGCCGGTCTGACGGTCGAGAGCTACCTGACCAAGGACCGCACCTGGGTCCGCGTCCGGCCCGCCGGCTGAGCGGCGGAAGGCCAGGCGGAAGGGCAGGCAGAAGGGCAGGCAGAAGGGCAGGCGGAGGAGTCAGCGGGTCACGGAAGGGCCGACGGGCAAAGCCGGGTCAAAGGGTGAACAAAGAATAGTCATCTTCACCCCGTACCATCAGCCGCGCGCCCGCCCGTGCGCGGCCCGATGGCCGTGCGGGTCGCGGCCTGCCCGCCTGCCCGCACGCCCGCTCCGACCTGCGAGGACCGCACATGTACGACGACTCACAGATACCCCCGGTGGGTGTCTGGTGATCGACTGGTTCCACGGGGCCGTTCTCGGTCTGATCCAGGGGCTCACCGAGTTCCTGCCCGTCTCCTCCAGTGCCCACCTGCGGGTCTTCTCCGCCCTGCTGGGCTGGGACGACCCGGGGGCGGCCTTCACCGCCGTGACCCAGCTCGGCACCGAGACCGCGGTGCTGATCTACTTCCGCCGGGACATCGTCTCGATCGTGCGGACCTGGACGCTGTCGCTGTTCCGCCCGGCGCTGCGCTCGGACCCGGACGCCCGGATGGGCTGGTTCGTGATCATCGGCACGCTGCCGATCGGCATCCTCGGCAAGCTGTTCCAGGACACCATCGAGACCCACCTGCGCGATCTGCGGATCATCGGCACCACGTTGATCGTCTTCGGCCTGCTACTGGCCTTCGCCGACCGCACCCGCGCGGTCCGGCACGCCCGGCCGATCACCGACCTCACCCTGCCGCACGCGGGTGTCTACGGCCTCGCCCAGGCGCTCGCACTGATCCCGGGGGTGTCCCGCTCCGGCGGCACGATCAGCGCGGGCCTGCTGCTCGGCTACAGCCGGGAGGCGGCGGCCCGCTACTCCTTCCTGCTGGCGATCCCGGCGGTGCTCGCCTCGGGGGCGCTGGAGCTGTTCAAGATCGGCGAGGGCCCGGCACCGGCCTGGGGGCCGACCATCCTGGCCACCGCGATCGCCTTCGCGGTCGGCTACGCGGCGATCGCCTGGTTCCTCAAGTACATCTCGCACCACAGCTTCCTGCCGTTCGTGGTCTACCGGGTGCTGCTCGGCGTCCTGATCATCGGACTGGTGGCCGGTGGTGTGCTGGCCCCGGACGCGGGCGTCGTGAAGTAGAACCTCGTTCCACCAGGACCCGGAACAGCAGGGCCCCGGAACAGCAGTGGGGGGGGGGCGCCCCGGGGGGGGGGGCGGCGGGGGGGGGGTCTGTGTCGGCGGGGGGGGGCCCGCCCACGGGGCCGCGAAGCCCCCACAACACGCGGCCCGGGGCCTCGCGCC
>NZ_JBHWIO010000039.1:4746-48888 GCF_042732075.1 Kitasatospora sp. NPDC059812 | reverse complement strand
ACCCCAGCTTCGTGTTTCTCGGGGGGCCCCTTTTTTTTTAAACCCCCCCCGCCCCCCCCGGCCCCCCGAACCCGCGGGGGCCGGCACCCCCGGGGGGGGGGCCCCCCCCCCGTCGTTCGCCAGGATCGGGGAGGCAGCCACCGGCCTGCGGGGCCCTACCGCCCGAACTCCCGGGCGGCGGTCAGCCGGCCGCGGACGGCGGCGTGGACCTCGGCCTCCTCGGCCGGATCTGCGGCGAGCCGGCGCAGGCGCTCCAGCACGCGCGCGTCACCCGTGGTGGCGACATGGCGCGCGGCGAGCTCCCGCGTGGACTCCTCGCAGTCCCAGAGGCACTCGACGGCGGGGCCCTCGGGGAAGTGCACATCGGTCACGGCGAGCGCCCGGGCGGCGCGGCCGCGCAGTTCGGAGGAGGCGGCCTCCCCGTAGATGTGGCGCAGCACGGGGACGGCGTCGGCGGCGACCAGCCGCCCCGCACCGTCGACCAGCGAGCCGAGCCCGGTACCGCTGACCCCGCGGACGGAGACCCAGCGGCGCAGCCCGTCGACGACGAGCGGTGCGTCAGCCGGCTCCCCGGCGTCGGCGAGCAGTTTGACGGCGGCCTCGCCGAGCGCGCTGTCCGCGCCCCCGGTGGCCGGGTCGGCCCAGCGGCGGGCCTGCGCCAGGACCTCGGGGCCGCGCATCCGGCCGACCAGTTCCAGGGCGGCGCGCACGATCCGGTCGTCGACGTCCACGGCGGCGGCCTCGATCAGCTCGACGGCGGCCGGGTCGCGCTGGTCGACCAGGTAGCGCAGTGCGGCCCGGCGGGCACCGGGCAGGCCACCGCGGGCGGCCTCCAACACGGCGGGGCGGTCCTCGGGCCGGACCACGGCGGTCAGGCAGCGGGCGGCCGCGGCGGCCCGGCGGTCCACGGCGTCGGGCGCGGCCGGATCGGCGGCGTCGGGCGCGGGCTCGGGCCGGCTGTCGGCTCCGCCGAGGAAGGCGCCGGCCCCGAGGGCGCCCAGGCTCCCCTGGTCGGCCCAGGCCAGGACGTCGGCGGTGGACCAGCCCGGGGTGACGCCGCCGCGGTTGAGCTGGCGCTGCCAGAGGTCGAAGGGTGACTGCTCGCTGGCCGCCGCCACTCTCGGGTGGTAGGCCGCCCACAGCCGCCAGGGCCGGGGCTCGTAGGCGTTGCGGATGAACTCGCGCAGCTCGGCGTCGCCCTCGGGGCCCGGGGCGAAGCGGTCCAGGACGGCGGTGCCGAGCAGCAGCAGGCCGCGGTCGTCGTCGCGCAGGGCGAGCTCGTCGAGGGCCCAGGCCCAGTTGGCGCCGGTGGCGGTGTACTCGCGCAGCATCAGCAGCGCGTCGCGCCGGCCGTACGCGGCGAGGTGGCCCAGGACGGAGAGGGCGAGGCCGGTGCGGTTCTCGTCGTCGCTGACGAGGTCCTCGGCGGAGTGGAGGTGGTCCTCGATGCCGTCGAGGGGGGCTTCCAGCTCCATGTAGAGGCGGGCGTAGTAGAGGGAGCGGTTCTCGACCTGCCAGTCGGCTCGCGGATCCCTGGTGACGCACTCCTCCAGCGCGGCGATGGCCTCGGTACGGTCGGCGGCCAGCGCGTGGAGCTGCCCGTCACCGCGGCCTCGCTGCAGGAGGCCGAGGAGGCTGGCACTGGGTGCTATCACTGGCTCGAACATGAGGTCAGCATCCGTTGCGGCGGTCGTAGTGGCAACGGGATTTCCGTCGCCGGGGTCACTGGTCGGTACTGCGGTGGGCGCCCGGGCGCCGGAATCACCGAAGGTTACCGCCTCGCGCCACCTTCCGCACACAGGGCGACGAAGGCTGCTGCCACAGTGGCATATGCCAGGGGAATTTTGCCTGCGTTATGTCCAAATCGCCCGCAGGGGCGAGGGCGCTGTGCCACAGTCTTCTCACCACCGACGGCCCGCACGCGGCGGGCCACCCCCGAGCCATGGACCCGCCATGAAGATGCCCATAGGCGCCGCCCGCCCACCGGACACCGCCACGGTGGACGGCGCCCCGGCGGGCGCGACGGACGACGGCGCGCGCGGCGAACCGAGCGGCGACGCCGACAGCGGAACGGACGGCAGAGTGGACGGCACGGCGCAGGAGCCGTCCAAGAACCCCGACCTCGGCGACGGACCCGACGCCGACGGCGGTCGCGACCACCTCATCGGCTCAGCCGAATGGGACCTCCTCACCGACCGCGTCCACTGGAACGCGGACACCTACCAGCTCCTCGGCTGCGACCCGGGCAACGGCCCGCTCAGCCTGGACCGGCTGCCCGACCGCCTCCCCGAGGCCGACCGGCCCGTGCTGCGCCGGATGATGACCGACGCCCTGATCCACGGCCGTATCTCCGCCGGCACCCTGCGGATCCGCCGCGACGGCGCCCCGCACGCCAGCGTCGAGTGCGCGGGCGAGCCCGTCCTCGGCACGGACGGCACCGTCACCGCCCTGCGCATGCTGCTGCGGCCGGCACCCCCGAACTGACCGGGGCCCGCCGGGGCCTCAGAAGCTCCGGGCCGCAGAACCTCCGGACCTCACAACCTCCACGTCTCAGGACCCCCGGGCCTCAGGACCGCTTCGGCCGCTTCTTCGCGTCCGCCGCCCGCAACTCCCGCCCCAGCTCGGCCCGCAGCTCGTCCACCACCGGCAGGCCCCGGTAGCGCGCGGTCAGCCGGTACATCTCGCGCAGCCGGTCCCAGGTCCGGTGCGAGGAGTTCTGCCCGATCAGGTTCATCACCATCTTGGCCTGGAACTCCGCCGCGTCCGGCTCGCCGCTCAGCCAGTGCACCGAGGCCAGGGTGATCCGGTCGAACAGCGCCGAGCGCAGCTGCCCGGTGCCCTCCCGCAGGGTGATCACCCGCTCCGCGTGCCGCTGCGCCTGCGCCGCCGCCGAGGGGTCGTGCTCCGCCAGCGTGCGCAGCACCAGCGCCTGCATGCCGCGCAGTTCGGCCTCGTCGAACACCTGCATCCAGGACGGCGGCGGCTCCGGCGCCCCCTCGGCGAACAGGTCCTCGGCCTCCCCGAGCAGCCGCCAGGTGTCCTGGGAGTGCCCGATCGAGGCGTGCGCCCAGGCCTCGACGGTGTTCAGCATCGCGCGCGTTCTCGGCAGCACCCGGCCGCCGGCCGCCTTGGCCGCCGACATCAGGTCGATCGCGTCGTCGGCCCGGCCCAGGTGGACCATCTGCCGCGCGGCCCGGGAGATCGCCTCGCCGGCCCGCGGCCGGTCGCCGGCCTCCTTGGCCGACTCCGCCGCGATCATGAAGTACCGCTGGGCGGTGGGCTCCAGGCCCACGTCGTGCGACATCCAGCCCGCCAGCACCGCCAGGTTCGCCGCGACCAGCCACAGCCGCTGCTCCACCGCCGGGGGGTGCCGGTGCGTCAGCAGGCCTCCCACCTCGTTCAGTTGACCGACCACCGCCTTGCGCTGGAGCCCGCCGCCGCGCGCCGCGTCCCAGGCGCGGAACACCTGGACCGAGCGCTCCAGCGACTCCACCTCGTCGAGCCCGACCGGGCCCGCGTCGTACACGTCCACCGCGGGGCGCGCCCCGCCCTGGGTGATCACCTGGCGCGGCCCGGGGACCGAGGCCGCGTACGCGACCGCGTCCCCCCCGAGCCAGCCCTTCAACGAATCGGCGATGACCGTTCCGGCCGTGAGCGCGGCACCCGCGCCCACCAATCCACGTCGGTTCAGCATGAGGTCCATTCCCGTGAACTCGGTGAGGACCGCGGCCGTTCGATCCGGCGACCATGGCACTGCTGCGGACTGCGCCGCTCCGGACCTGGTGGGCCGGTGTCGTTCCAGACCGAGGTCCTCAGTGGTGACGACACGGCCGAGCCGCTCCGTGAACACGGCCGCCAGCACCCTCGGCACCGGATCCCGGGGGATCTCCCCCTGCTCGATCCAGCGCCGTACCCTCGACGTGTCGGTGGACAGCTGCTGCTGCCCCATCGCGGCACCCCGACGGTTGACCAGCCGCGCGAGCTCGCCCTTCGACCAACCGGTCAGGACGAACAAGTCAGCGAGTCGGGTGTTGGGTTCCCTGCTCAACGAAGCCCCCAGGTTCCTCGGCTGATTCGAGGCTAGAGGCTCCGGCAAGTGCCAGGCGAGCATTCGCCACCGTTCGCCAGGGCCCGCCAGACTACTAAGCCAGTGCGCCGCGGGTGTGTTGTAGGGGTGCGCCACCTCGCCCCCGGGTCGGGCGGCGTCCCACCGGCGTCGGGGCAGTCCCCCGACCGTGGCACGGGACGCTCCCGGTCCTCACCCGAGGGGGTGGCGCGGCCGGGTGGCGCGGGGGCGCCGGGCACGGCCACGGCAGTCCGGCCGACCGTACTCCCCAGGGTGCGGACGGCCGGAGCACCGCCGTCGTCCGGGTCTTCCGACCCCGCGTCCGTGCCCGGCGCCCGCGCACCACCCACCGCACCGAGTCAGGGCCGCCGTCACGCCAGGAAGCACGCGGCACCGGCCCTCCCCGCACCGCGGGGCGCACCTGCCGACGGACAGAAAGGGACCACCCTCACCCCATGTACTCCTCAGCGACGACCCCCTCGCCGACCGCGACCCGCACCGCGCTGCGCCCCCCCACCGCGGCCGCCGGGCGCCCCGGGCCGAAGCAGGTGCCCCCGTCGAGCCGCCCGGTGGCCCCGCACGGCACCGACGGCCGGTCCACGGACGCCCGGGTCCCGTCCGGCCGTACGGCGCTGGGGCTCCGCGGCCCCGAAGCGGCCCCGCCCGTCGGCGGCCGGCTCCCGCTCGCCCGCCAGGCCGACGGCCGGGTGCTGCGCCCGCCGCACCGGCCCGGCCAGGTCGGCGGCCCCGAGCGGATCGACCCGTCGGCGCTGCAGACCCCGGCGGTGCGGGCCGCGCTGGCGAGCGTCGCGCGGATATGTCCCGCGTTCACCCCGCGCCAGGTGCTGCGCGAGGGCAGCCGCCACATCCTGGTGGCGGGCACCATCGGGCGGGCCCCGGTGGTCGCCAAGTGCCTGGCACCGCAGGCGGTGCGGAGTGGCTACTTCGAGCAGTTGGTGGCCGACTTCCACCACGAGGTGGCGGTCTACCGGGCGTTCGTCCGGCACCGCCCGCCGGTGCGGCTGCCCCGGCTGGTCGCCGCCGACCACGACCGTTGCGTGCTCGTCATGGAGCGCGTTCCCGGGCGCCCGGCCGCGCGGGAGCGCCACCCGGTCAACGCGCCCACCCCGGGCGAGGTGCGGGCGCTGCTGACCGCCGTCCGGACGCTCAACCTGTGGCGGCCGCCGACCGACGTGTTCCAGCCACGCATGGACTACCCGATGGAGATCGCCCGTTACCACTCGGTGGGCCAGCTCACCGACCGGGACGCCGGCGACCTGCGCGGTCTGCTGCACGGCCTCGGCCACACCCCGCTCCAGCTCTGCCACGGCGACGCCCTGCTCAGCAACATGCTGCTGGCGCCGTCCGGCCCGGTGCTGGTGGACTGGGAGCAGGCCGGCTGGTACCTGCCCGGCTACGACCTGGCGGTGCTGTGGAGCGTGCTGTCCGGCGACACCGCGGCGCGCCGCCAGATCAGCCAACTCGCTCAGAGCGGCGGCACGCTGGCCCGGGACGCGTTCCTGGTCAACCTGGTGCTGGTGCTGATGCGGGAGATCCGGCTGTACGACGTGCCGGGCGCCGGCGAGGAGCAGCGGATCATGATCCGCCGGCTCTACGACGACGCCGCGCTCGCCCGCCGGGCCGTCCGGGCCGCGGTCGGCACCCGCTGAGGCTCCGGGCCCCGAGCCCCCGGGGCCCGGAATCCGCTACGGCCGGCCGCCGCGCTCCAGGGCGGCCCGGCCGGCGGCCTCCAGGACGGCCTCGTCCGGGGCGAGGTGCACCCGGCTGCTCAGCACGTCCCGCAGGTAGCGCTCCAGCGGGTGACGCCGGCTCAGGCCGGGGTTGCCGGTGAGCGAGACCGCCTGCTGGACCGCCGCCGTCGCGGCCCGGGTGGCCAGCAGGTGGGCCGGGCCGGTCCGGGCGACCGCGTCCGGCTCGCCCCGGTCCACCCGGGGGGCCAGCCCCTCGACCAGTTCCTCGGCGCCGATCAGCTGGGCCTCGATCTCGCCGAGGGCGCAGCGGTAGCGGGGCAGGGTGCCGAGCGGCTCGGTCAGATTGGCCGGAGTGCGCTGGTTGAGGAAGCGGATCAGCCAGGACTGGGCGGCGCGAGCCACCCCGATCGCCACCGCGGAGAGCGCCAGATCGTGCCAGGCGAGGGAGAGTTCGGCCGCCCCGGCCGCGTCCGCCGCGCCGCCCTTGGGAGCGGTGAGGCCGAGCGCGAGCTCGGTCGGCACCCGGACCTGCTCCAGCACCACGTCGTGGCTGGCGCTGGCCCGCAGGCCGACCTGGTCCCAGGTCGGGTCGATCTCCAGGCCCTCGCTCTCGCCGCGGACCAGGAACGTCCCCAGCCTCGGCTCCGGCTCGTCGGTCCGTGCCGTCACCGCCATCCAGGCCAGCGCCTCGGCGCCGGTGCAGTACGTCTTCCGGCCCGTCAACAACCAGCCCTCGCCGTCCCGCCGGGCCACCGTGTCCGGCAGCGCTCCGGGCCGGCCGCCGGGCTCCGCGCGCAGCGTGTTGACCAGGGCGGGCCCGCGCCGGGACTCGGTGAGCAGCCGCCGGTAGCCCGCCGTCGGCCAGGAGGCACGGCGGGCCTGCTCGGCGTGCTGGAGCAGCGTGAAGGCGGTGACCACGGCCACCGAGGCGTCCCCGCGCCCGAGTTGGGCCAGTACCCGGACGGTGTCGGCGAGCGTGCCGCCCGGTCCGCCGTACCGCTGGGAGACGGTCAGGGTAAGCAGTCCGGCCTCGTGCACCGCCTCGATGCCCTGGTACGGGAAGGTGGCGTCGCGGTCGTGCTCCTCGGCGCGGGCGGAGAGCAGGTCGACCACCCGGGGCAGTCCGGCGAGGGCGGCGACGACGGCCGAGCGGTCGGGCGCGGCATCGGGCGCGGGGTGGCCGGAATCCGACGCTCCCGAGGCGGTGCCGGGCACGGCGGCGGTCGCGGTGCCGGACGGGCGGTCCGCGGGCGAACGGTCAGCGGCGGTGGTCGTCATGGTGCTGGGGCCTCCGGGCGGCAGCGTGGGCGCGGCAGATGCGGGCGGCACGCCGGACGGGCGCGCGGTACCGGACGGGCGGCCTCGGAGGTCAGTTCACGGCCCGCCCCCGGATTCGGCGCCGGCCACGAACGGCCGGCCGCCCGCCGCCTCGGGGACGAATCCCCCTCAGCGGCCCGGACACACCGCGCTGGCGGTGCGCCGCAGGTCCAGATAGCTGCGACGGGTCAGCAGCGGGAGACGGCACGACATGTTCGCGACTGTACGAACCTGTGATCGAAACCGTCAAGCGGCGTCCGAGCCCCGGTCGAGGCCGGTCAGCCCTGCTGGAACATGTCGGCCGGGAGCGGCTTCAACAGCTGATACAGGTCGTCCGAAATCGGTCGGTCCCAGGACGCGATGGTGACCTGGACGCCGTCGCTGCGCCCGAACTGGGCGCAGAACACCCGCTCCTCGCTGACCTTGACCTTCTTCACGATCAGCAGGTCGTCCCCGAGCATCACCGGGAAGTCCTCGGCCGAGACGAAGTCGACCGGCTCGTCGTTCTCCAGCGCCGCGAGCAGCTGCCGCACCTCGAAGGGCACGCTGTCGCCGGTCTCCCGGGCGGGCGAGCCCTCGGGGAGGTTGCCGATGAACATCGCCGGGCCTCTGCCGCCGAACAGGTCGTAGCGCAGGAAAATCCCCTGGCAGGAGCCGTCCGGGCCGGTCATCATGGCCGCACCGAAGTCGCCGGGCCAGTCACCCGGGTCCATCGCGAGCACGTCGAAGTCCGGGCCGGCGGGCTGTCCGGAGCGACGGCGGAGAAAAGACATGGGAACATCGTACGTGCCCGGCACACCACGCTCGCGAGGTGGGTGGGGCACCGTCGGGAGATCGACGCTCAGAGACCAATGTTGACTCTGAGCAACCGTCCGGGCTACGTTCGGTTCAGCACGACAGCCGTTCTGGGTTTCACCCTCCGGGGGGACGGCATGTCGCAACGCGGCCCTACACGCGTTTCCCTCACTGTGCACATCGTCGTGCCGAACTGCCGAGCACCCAGCTTCGTCGTCGCACACAGCACAGCAGACAAGCCAACAGTTCCATCACCACAAGCCAGATCCGCGGGGCCCCGGCCCGTCGCTCCCGCGGATCTTGCTCGGGACGCCGCCGCGTGGGGGCGTGCGGGTCCCGAGCAAACGGTGTCGCCGCCGAGTCGCTCTCGGCGTCGACGCCAGCCTCCCGGCGACTGCCGGCCCCTCGTGGGCCGGGACCGGCCGACGCACCCCGGTGCGCAGGGGATGACTGGGAGGATGGCCTGGCAACGCTGCCGGGTCGCACAGCAGGCGCCGTGTCTGGCCGCGTGGGGGCGGTGGGCACGGCGTCTGCCTGTGCTCATACTCTGAGCTGCGTTTGTCTAACAGTCAACAGAAATTCTGACGGGGCACGTTCAATAGATCATCAGTTGTGATGTTCGGGGCCGAAATCGACCGCGGAGCGGGCCCCGTTCCGACGGGACCCGCTCCGCGGTCGTGCGACGGTGGCTCAGGTGAGGTCGAACTCGCCGTCCCGGGCACCGAGCACGAAGGCCCGCCACTCCCCCGGCGTGAACACCAGGACCGGACCGTCCTCCTGGCGGCCGTCCCGCATCCCGATGTACCCGTCCACGAACGCGATCTGGACATCCCCGACGCCCTGGCTGCTGCACAGCCACTTCGCCCCGCTGAAGTCCACCTTCGGCTTCCCGCTCGGCGCCAGCTGCGGCTCCGCGCCGCCCGCCTCCACGTCGATCCCACTGTTGACTGCCACTACCCGGTCTCCTCCCGACGGCTTTCCCGGCCAGCCTAACCACACCCGCCCGCCCCGGTCAGCGGGTTGACGAGGACTCCACCAGCCGGGCCCGGACGCCGCAGGAGGCCCGCTCAACGCGTGTCCCGCCCGACGGGGGCCACCGGAGCTGCCAGAGTGCTTGGCAGCGCGGGGGACCACCCCCGCCGGCCGTACACGGGCCCTCGACGGCCCTCGACGGCCCGCCCCGGCCCCGCGAACCCGATGCGCACCGGACGCGGCCCGCACCACCTCGCCCAGCACCGCCCACCACCACCCGCCACCGCCCAGAGGGAGCAGCCGATGAGCCGCCGGGACGGCACCCGCGCCGATGTCATCCCCATCTCCGACGCCCCCTCGGCCCACCCCCCGGCGCCCCGCACGCCACCCGCGCCCGCCACGCTGCCCCGGCCTGCCTCCGGCCGGCCCCCCGCGCACGGCCGGGTCGGGATCGTCCTGGTGTCGCACAGCCAGGAACTGGCCATCGCGGTGCGCGCCCTCGCGCTCGCACTGACCGGATCCGACTCCCCCGCCCCGATCGCCGCGACCGGCGGGGACCAGGGCGGTCCCGGCATCAGCGCGGTCCTGGTGGCCGCCGCCACCCGCCGGGTCGACCAGGGCCACGGGGTCGTGGTGCTCGCCGACCTGGGCAGCGCCGTCACCACCGTGCGCGCCCTGCTGTCCGACGCCGACGAGCACGGCCTCCCGTTCCCGGTCCGCTTCGCGAACGCGCCGTTCGTCGAGGGCGCGGTCGCGGCCACCGCCACCGCCACCGCGGGCGGCGACCTCGCCGCCGTCCTGGACGCCGCGGAGGAGGCCTACCGGCAGCGCAAGGGCTGAGCGGCCTCGCGAATTCCCCCCACCCGGGGTGACCGGACGGCTACCATCGGCGAAGGGTCCGGACTCCCGGCCCGCCCGGGGAGGGGAGGCGAGGATGCGGACCGTCCGCCGTGCGCCGGTCAGGGGCGCTCCTTGCCCTCCCACACGAAGACCGCCGACCCCTCGCACTCCAGCGCGTGGCGCAGCCGCTCGTGCTCGACCTCGATCATCGGCGGCAGCCCGTCCAGCGGGTACCAGCCGACCTCCAGCGACTCGTCGTCGTTCACCCTCGCCTCGCCGCCGACCGCCCGGCACCGGAAGGTCAGCACCAGGTACTGCGTCACGTCACCGTTCGGGTAGGTGACCTGCGGCGAGACGGTGACCGAGGCGAGCAGCTCGGGCACGGCCACCACCCCGGTCTCCTCCAGGCACTCGCGCACCACGCCGTCGGCGGGCTGCTCGCCGGGATCGAGGATGCCGCCGACCGGCGCCCACCTCCCGTCGTCGGCCCGTCGGCCCAGCAGCACCCGGCCGTGGTCGTCCAGGACGACGGCGACGACGGCGGTCAGCCAGAGCGGGCGGGTGCCCACCAGGGCGCGGAGATCGGCGAGGAACGGGGGAATGGCCATACGCCGCAGCCTAGGCCCTGTCCGGCAGGCTCCCGGGCCGCCGCCACCGACGTGCGACCCGCGACGCGCGGGCTCATCGTGCGAGGCCGCCCTCCGGGCGCAGCAGGGCCAGCACGGTCAGCCCGAGGATCCGCAGGTCGAGCCGGAGCGAGCGGTGCTCCACGTACCAGAGGTCGAGTTCGGCCCAGTCCGGCCGGGCGAGCGGGCGGCGGGCCTGGAGCTGGGCCCAGCCGGTCAGCCCGGGCCGGACGGCGAGCCGGCCGCGCTCGCGGCGGGAGTAGCGGACCACCTGGTCGGGGCGGACGGGCCGGGGGCCGATCACCCCCATCTCGCCGCGGGCGACGTTCCACAGCCGGGGCAGCTCGTCCAGGCCGGTCCGGCGGAGCAGCACGCCGAGCCGTCCTCCCCGGCTGGTCCGGAAGCGGAGGACCTGGAACTCCCGGCCGTGCCGTCCGGCCCGGGTCAGCCGCAGGAGCACCGGGCCGCGCGCCGTGCAACGGAGCAGGGCGGCGATCACCAGGGCCAGCGGGAGCGCGACGATCCCGGCCAGGGCGGCGAGGGCGAGGTCCCCGCCGCGCTTCATCCGGCGGACACGGTGGTGCGCGGTGCGCCGTCCGGCTTCCTGCCGGGTTCTCCACCCGGTTCTCCGCCCGGATCGGACGTGGCGCTGCCGCCCATCTCTTCCCCTCCACGGCACCGTCGAGTCCACGGCACCGTCGAGCCGCAAGAACGCATTCACAGTAAAGGCGCCTTGGAGTCGTCGCCCGGGAATGGTGAAAGAAGTGGGCAGAGGATTGTCCGACAGGCCGAAATTCGGTCGATCTGACCAATATTGCTCGATCTGCTGCTCGATCTGCCGCTCGGAATGCCGAGGGCAATCGAAGTACAGCCGTCCACCGAAGGCCGGCCGGTCGCTGAGGAGGTTAGAGCGCGGCGCCCCGGCGGTAACGCAGCAGCCCGAACGCGATCCGGCCGAGCAGCAGCACTCCCGCGGCCAGACAGCCCGCCACCGCCATCGCCCAGGCCGGACCGTCACTGTCCGGAACGATCACCGCCACCACAATGCCCAGCGCGAGACAGGCCAAACCCACCACCGCCAGCAGAAGCTGGTGGGTGACCAGGGCGCCACCACTCCACGCACGGGCCATCCTGGTCGCGCCGTGCAGGTGGAAGGGATCACGGTCCGCATCTGCCATGAGCCCAAGGTACCCCCGGCGAACGCCGGAGGCAGCCCGCAGGGAGTGAACGTTCGACCACCCGGTGCGACCGGCCCGCCGACCTCGCCCGAGCAGGTCGCGGACCGGCCCCGGTCGTGCATTCCGGCTCCACATTCAGTTCACATCAGTCCACATCAGTCCACGAAAAATCCTCGTCCCCCCGGTACAACCATCCGCCCGGTGCAGCGGTCTCAATGGCATTGAGCGATCCAGGAGCCGTTCGCGGGAAGGGTGCGAGCCCCCCACCGCGGACCGGAATACCCAGGAGGCGGAGCCGCCGCCGCCTGGAGTCGGAGGCCGGACTCCGTCCTCCGGCGGTACCGCCACGCCGCTCGGCGACCGAGGGGGAACCGTGCCGCAGTCCCAGTCCACCACGTCGATCTCCATGGCCCCCACCAGGCCCGTCCCGTTCGTGCGCCCGCTGCCGACGGCCACCCGCCGCCACCCGACCGCCGACCGGGGCAGGCCGGACGCGCGGGGCGAATGGCTGCGGTTCGCCCCCGTCCAACCCCTGTTCCGCGCCCGCGCCGCACAACGCCTCGCCGTCCTCGCCTACCACGGCGTCACCGACCACCGGTCCTTCGGCGCCCAGCTCGACCGGCTCCGAAGACTCGCCACCCCGGTCTCGCTCACCGCCGTCCTCCAAGCCGTCACCGAACAGCGGCCGCTGCCGCCCCGCAGCGTCCTGGTCACCTTCGACGACGCCGACCGCAGCGTCCTCACCCACGCCCTGCCCGCCCTCGACGCCCGCGGCATCCCCGCCACCGCCTTCGTCATCTCCGAGCTCATCGGCACCGAACGCCCCTTCTGGTGGCACGAGGCCGACTTCCTCGCCCGGCACGGCGGCCGTGCCCGCTCGCTCGACTGCGGGCACCCCTCCCAGCTACTCCCCCGGCTCAAGGCCATGCCCGACCCCGACCGGCGGCGCAGCCTGCACGAGCTACGGGTCAGCGCCGACCGCCGCCCGCCCCGCCAGGAGCAGCTCACCCCCGCCGACCTGCTCGCCCTGCGCGACGGCGGCGTCGCCATCGGCAACCACACCCAGGGGCACCCCTGCCTCGGCCGCTGCGACGACGCCACCGTCCGCGCCGAGATCACCGGCGCCCACGAAGCCCTCACCCGCTGGCTCGGCGAACCCCCGACCGCCTTCGCCTACCCGGACGGCGGGCACGACCCGCGTGCCGAAACCGTCCTCCAGGAGCTCGGCTACCGCCTCGGCTTCCTCTCCGACCACCGGCTCGGCCCCCGCATCCCCTCCCACCCGCTCCAGATCAGCCGCCTCCAGGTCGACTCCACCACCAGCACCCGCCGCTTCGACACCATCCTCTCCGGCCTAGAACCCGCCTACCGCCGCTGGCGCCGCCAAGCCGCCGCCTGACCGGCCGGGGCACGCGAGGGGACGCAGAGGCACTCACGGGCGCTCAGGGTCGCTCAGGAGAAAAAATGTGCCCTGTCGGGGAGAGGTACCGGACCTCTGGGGGGCAAAATTTGGCCCCGCCTCAGCGGCAAACCACCCGCCCGTGGGGCAAGGCCTTGCCCCGCGGGCACAGACCGTCGGGCAGGCCGACTTCCTGCATCAGCCGCCCCGGACAGGCAGCCTCCGCGGAAGACCGGGACGGCCGGCCACCACGGGACTCCTCGACCGACCCCCGGAGGTTGGAGGGCAAAGATTTGCCCCTCAACTCATGACAGAGAACCTGCCCTCGGCTGCCCCGGATGGGGATCAGCTGCGGTGGCCTTCCGCGCGGGCTGAAGGGCGGACCGCCAGCGGGCGAAAATTGGCCCGGCGGCGGCTCGGCGGGGGCTCGTCAGCGGCTCCTCGGGGGGCGAAGTGCTCCGCGAGGGCGGTGGCGGTGGGAGTGAGGGTCACGCCGGCAGCGTGCTGCGCATCAGGGCGGCGAGGGTGCGCCCCTGGGGGTAGAGGAGTGCGGCCGGGGGGAGGGCGGCGGGGGCGCCAGCGTGGAGCACGGTGATGGTGCCGGCGCCGGTGCGCGTGGGGTCGGTGACCCGGCGCAGGGCCTGGGCGGCGACGGCGTCGGCGGAGCCGTGCAGGGTGAGCGCCGGGGAGGCGGTGGGGGCGACGGCGGCGCGGATGCGGTCGTCGACCAGTTCGTAGTGCGTGCAACCGAGGACGATCGCGGCGGTGCCGGCGGGGGTGCGGGCGGCGGCGTCGGCGATGGCGGCGGTGATGGCGGCGTCGTCGCCGTGTTCGATGGCGTCGGCGAGGCCGGGGCAGGCCACCTCGGTCACGTCCGCGGTGCCGCCGAAGTCGCGGATCAGGCCGCGCTGGTAGGCGCTGCCGGTGGTGGCCGGGGTGGCCCAGATGGCCACGGAGCCGCCGAGGGCGGCGGCGGGCTTGATCGCCGGGACGGTGCCGACGACGGGCAGTCCGGGTTCGAGTTCGGCCCGGAGGGTGGCGAGCGCGTGCACGGAGGCGGTGTTGCAGGCGATGACCAGCGCGTCCGGTTCGAGCGCCGCGGCGGCGAGCGAGCAGCCGCGGGCGAGGTCGGTGACCTCCTCGGAGGTGCGCGGCCCCCAGGGCATCGAGGCCGGGTCGGAGGAGAGCACCAGATCGACGTCCGGGCGCAGCTTCCGAAGGGCGGCGGCGGCGGCCAGCAGGCCGATTCCGGAGTCCATCAGTGCGATCTTCACGGGGCAAGACTTTAGTCGATCCGCCCGATCCGGCCGGTTCTGCGGCAAACTGCGGGAGTGACCGTCCTGTTGTGGATCGCCGCGTTCTCCCTGCTGGTCTGGCTCTGGTTGGCGTGCTGCCACGGGCTGTTCTGGCGCACCGACGTGCGGTTGCCGCCGCGCCGTCCGCCGGTGCGCTGGCCGCAGGCGGCGGTGGTGGTGCCGGCCCGGGACGAGGCGCAGGTACTGCCGATGAGCCTGCCGACGCTGCTGGCCCAGAAGTACCCGGGGCGGGCGCGGGTGATCCTGGTGGACGACCACAGTTCGGACGGCACGGGCGCGGTGGCGGCGGAGCTGCGGACGATGGACGGGCTGGAGTTGACCGTCACGACTCCTCCCCCGTTGCCCCCGGGGTGGACGGGCAAGTTGTGGGCGCTGCGGCACGGGGTGGAGCTGGCCGGTCCGGACGTCGAGTACCTGCTGCTGACGGACGCGGACATCGCGCACGGGCCCGACTCGCTGGCGGAGCTGGTGGCTGCGGCGGAGAGCAACGGGCTGGACCTGGTGTCGCAGATGGCCCGGCTGCGGGTGGAGACCGGCTGGGAGCGGCTGATCGTGCCGGCCTTCGTCTACTTCTTCGCGCAGTTGTACCCGTTCCGCTGGAGCAACCGGCCCGGTGGGCGGACGGCGGCCGCGGCGGGCGGCTGTTCGCTGGTGCGGCGGGAGGCGCTGGAGCGGGCCAGCGGGGTGGCCGCGATCCGGGGTGCGGTGATCGACGACGTGTCGCTGGCGCGGGCGGTGAAGTCCTCGGGCGGGCGGACCTGGCTGGGGCTGGCCGGGGCGGTGGACAGCGTCCGGCCGTACCCCCGGCTGGAGCAGTTGTGGCGGATGGTGTCGCGCAGCGCGTACGCCCAGTTGCGGCATTCGCCGCTGCTGCTGCTCGGGACGGTGCTGGGGCTGGGGCTGGTGTACCTGGTGCCGCCGGTGGCGGCGGCGGCCGGGCTGGTCGCGGGGGCGCCGGCGGTGGCGGCGGCGGGCGGGGCGGCCTGGGCGCTGATGGCGGGCACCTATCTGCCGATGGTGCGGTACTACCGGCAGCCGGCGCCGGCCGTGCTGCTGCTGCCCTTCACGGCTGGCCTGTACCTGCTGATGACGGTGGACTCGGCGGTGCAGCACTGGCGGGGCCGGGGCGCGGCGTGGAAGGGCCGGACGTACTCGCGGGCCTGAGTGTTCCGGGCCCCGAATTCGCGGGCACGGCAGGCCGGTTGGCTCCATACTGCTCGAATGGACCGCCAGAGGATCTCCCGTCTCGCCCATGCCCACCACCCGATCGCGGCGCCGCTGACGGACGAGTCGGTGGCCCTGCTGCTGGAACGCGCGACCGCCGGGGCGGCGGACGGCCGGGCGCTGGACCTCGGCTGCGGCGAGGGGGCGTGGCTGGTCCGGGCGCTGGCGGCGCGTCCGCGCTGGCGGGCGGTGGGGGTGGATCTGGACGCGGCGGCGCTGACCCGGGCCAGGGAGGCGGCGACCGCGCTCGGCGTGGCGCGCCGGATCGGCCTGCACCACGTGGACGCGCGGGAGTTCGACTCGGTCGAGCCCTTCGACCTGGTGCTGTGCGTGGGCGCCACCCACGCCTTCGGCGGGCTGCTGCCGACGCTGGCGGCGGCCCGCGAGCACCTGGCCCCGGGCGGGCGGGTGCTGGTCGGCGAGGGCTTCTGGGAGCGGGAGCCGTCCCGGGCGGCCCTGGACGGGCTGGGCGCGGCCCGGGACGACTACGCGGACCTGGCGACCACCACGGACCGGGTGCTGGCGGACGGCTGGACACCGGTGTCCGGTTACGTGAGCAGCCCGCAGGAGTGGGACGACTACGAGTTCGCGTGGACGGGTGCGCTGGCCGAGTGGGCGCTGGAGCACCCGGACGACCCCGACGCGGCGGCCGCCCGGGAGGCCGCGGACCGGCACCGGCGGGAGTGGCTGCACGGCTACCGGGGGACGTTCGGCTTCGTGACGTACCTGCTGCGCCGGGACTGAACCGCCGGGCGGGGCGGGCCGCCGGAGGGCTGTCCGACCCCGGCCGGCGGCGGGCTCAGTTCCCGCGCAGCTGCTCCTGCTGGACCAGGTAGTCCAGCACCTCGGGCATCGCCTCGACGCCACCGGCCTTGCTCGGCGAAGTCCGGTACTCGCCCTGGACGACCACCGTCGGCAGCTCGTTGACGCCGTAGCGGACGAACTCGACGGCGGCCTCGTCGACCGACCGCGCCACCTCGTCGGAGCGGTACGTCCGGCGGAAGAGCTGGGCGTCCACGCCGTGGCGCACCGCCCAGTCGGTGGCGGTGGCCTCGGTGGTGAGGTCGGTCTGGTCGGTGCGCACCGAGCGGAAGACGCTGCTCTGCAGGCGCTCGACCAGGCCCAGGCGCTCCAGCGTGTAGTACAGGCGCGCGTGGCCGCGCTGGGCGCCCTCGTCCGGGCCGCCCGGCCAGATCGCCGGGACGCGCCGCAGGGCGACGTCCGCGCGGTGCTTCTCGGCCCAGGCCTGCAAGGGCTGTTCGAGCTGCTGGGAGTGGACGCAGTCGTACCAGAAGAACTCGGCCGCCTCCGTGCGGACGCTCTCGCGCACCGGCTGCGGATGGTCCAGCTTGACGAACTGGGCACCCTCGGAGGGGGGTTGGTGACTCACCGCGCCGGCCTGGAGGGGGGATACGGCGATCCCGGCGGCGATGGCGAGCAGGACGGTGGACCGCAGCAGCGACTTCGAGTTCACACCGGGCAGTGTGCTGGCGGCGGTTCGTTACCGTCGAGTTCGGCCGGGCACGCTGGCCCGGATTCGCCCGATCGGCCCAGCCCGACGCCCGGCCCGGCGCGCGACTCGACGCCCGGCCCGGCGCCCGACCCGGCGCGCAACCCGACGCCCGGCCCGGCCCGCCGCCGCGGGTCTGTCACGGACCGGTGCGCGCCCCCGGGCCACCCCCCGCCCACACCTCGGCGACCAGCCCCTGCCAGGCGTCCACCACGGCGCCGAGCTCGAAGTGCTCCAACGCGTGCGCCCGGGCGGCCGCGCCGAGGCCCGCACGGTTGCACGCCAGCACCTTGGCCAGCGCCTCGGCGAGGGCGAGCGGGTCCCCGGGGGCGACGAGCGCGCCGGTCGCGCCGTCCCGGACCACCTCGCGCACCCACCCGACGTCGGTGGCGACGGCGGGCACGCCGGCCAGCGCCGCCTCGATCAGCGCGCCGGGCACGCCCTCGCTGTCGCTGGTGAGCAGCAGCGCGTCGGCGGCCCGGTAGAGCGGCGCCGGATCGGGCAGGGCGCCGAGGAAGTGGGCGCGGGCGGCGGCCGGGTGGCGGGCCAGCGTCTCGCGCAGCGGGCCGTCCCCGGCGATGGCCAGCCGGACGTCCGGCAGCCGGTCGAGGACGTCGAGGGCGAGGTCGAGCCGCTTCTCCGGGGCGATCGCGCCGATCCAGGCGACCAGCAGGACGTCGGCGGGCAGGCCGAGCGCGTGCCGGGCGGCGCGCCGGTCGGCCCGGCCGTCGGCGGGCGGATAGCTCTCGGCGGCCCGGGAGTTGGAGATCACGTGCACCTTGCCGTCGGGCAGCCGGAACCGCCCCTCCAGGACGGCGCGGGCCTCGTCGGTGAGCGTGGTGACGGCGGCCGCTCGGTGCATCAGCGCGCCGCCGCGCACCCGGCGCAGCCGGTTCGCCGTCCAGTAGCGGGGGTGGCCGACGGAGACGTAGACGAAGGGGGTGCGGGTGCCGGCCAGGGCGAGGGCGCAGGCCGCCAGGGTGTCGGAGCCGTGGGCGAGCACCACGTCGGCGCCGCGGGCGGCCGCGCGCAGCGCCCGCAGGGTGCCGGGGCGCAGGCGGCCGGAGCCGAGGACGGCGGCGCGTAAGTCCTCCTCGTCGGCGCAGGCGCCGGGGTGCGGGTCGGGCTGCCGGTCGGGCCCGTCGAGGCGGGCTCCCGGACCGGCCCCGGCGCGAACTCCGGTGCGGTCCGCGGCGCGGGGCCCGGGGAGGGCGGGCCCGGTGGGCCCGGGGGACGGGTGCGGGGCGAGGGCGCACAGGGCGGAGGCCTGGCCCCGGCGGCGCAGTTCCCGGTGGAGGTCACGGGCGAAGTTCTGGGCGCCGCCGCGGCGTGGATCACTGATCAGGTGCAGGACGCGGGGACGGGTTCCGGCCGGGTCGGCCGACGTATGGTCGGGCATGGACCGACCTTGGCACAGCGCCCCGCGCCGTACAGCCCCTTCGCGCAACCTGGTGGTGGCCCGTGCGCCCGCGTGAATACACCTGATGTGCGCTGGTCGACTGCGGCCGTGCGCCGGTTGCTCCCGTCGTGCGCCCTGTTCCGCCCCCTCTCGCCCTGCCTCGCTCTGCCTCGCCTCGCCGCACCCCGGCGCCCGACCCCGGCCGCCGTACGGCTGGCGGGCCCGACGGCCACCTGCGATGCTGATCACCAGTCAGGGGGCGTCCGGCACGGGAGAACGGACGCGCCCGCAGCGGGCGGGGGTGGCCGGTGCAGGTGCTTCTGGTGGTCGACAGCGTGAACCGGACCGGCGGGGCGGAGCGCGCCCTGGTCTCGATGGCTCCCCAACTGGTGCGCGCCGGAGTCACGTTGGACGTCGCCTACCTCTACGACTCCCCCGGCGGCTGGCAGCCGGAGCTGACCGCGGCGGGCGCCGCCGTGTTCGGCGTCGGCCGACCGACCGGGGCCGCCACCGCCGCCGCGCTGCGCCGGCTGATCCGCGAACGCCGGCCCGATCTCGTCCACACCGCCCGCCACGCCTCGGACGTGCTCGGCCGCGCCGCCGCCCTGGCCGCCCGCACCCCGGTGGTTTCCAGCCTCCTCGACCCGGCGTACGGACCGGAGCAGTCGGCGGCGCACGGGGCGAGCCCCTGGCGGATGCGCACCGCGCAGGCCCTGGACGCGGCCACCGCCCAGGGCGCCCGCCGCTTCCACGCGCTCACCCGGCACGTGGCCGGCACGATGGCGCGGCGGCTGCGCATCCCCCGACGCCGGATCGACGTGGTGCCGCGCGGGCTCGACCCGGAGCTGCTGGGCACGGCCACCCCGGAGCGGCGGGCCGCCGTACGCGGTGCGCTGGAGCTGGCGCAGGACGTGCCGGTGGTGCTGGCCGCCGCCGGCCAGCACCACCGGAAGGGCCTGGACGTGCTGTTGACGGCCTGGCCGGCGATCCGGCACGCGCAGCCCGGGGCCGTCCTGCTGCTCGCCGGCGCGGCGGGCCCGGAGAGCGCACGGCTGCGGGCGCTCGCCGAGTCCGCCGGGAGCGTCCGCCTGCTCGGGCCGCGCGAGGACGTGGCCGACCTGATGGCCGCTGCCGACGTGCTCGCCGTGCCGTCCCGCTGGGCGGGCCAGGGCGGCACGGCGATCGAGGCGATGGGCGTCGGGGTGCCGCTGGTCTGCGCGGACGTGCCGGCGTTGCGCGAGACGGTCGGCTCGGAGGACTACGCCCGGCTGGTGGCGCCGGAGCGGCCGGCCGAACTGGCGGCGGCGGTCGTCGACACGCTGGACGACCGGGCGGCGGCGCGGGTGCGGGCGAAGGCCGCGCGGGCACGGTTCCTGGCCTCGTTCACGCTGTCCCAGGTGTCCGCGCACATGGTCGAGTTCTACGAGCGCGCGCTGCGGGTGCGGCCGCTCTGACCCCTGCGACCCGGCGGCGGCCGGATCGACCCGTACGCGGAGCGCCCGGGCTGCGCCCGGACCCGGCCGGCGCGTCCTGCGGCCGGTTACGCGGATCGGGTGAACGCGGTTGGACCTCGGCCCGGCCCGGTCGGCAGGATGTCCGGCCGGGGCGACCGTCGCGCTGCCTCACCTCCCCCTTCCCCGTACGGATTTGGAGTCACCCGGTGTTCAAGGGATTCCGCAGCTTCCTGCTGCGCGGAAACGTGGTGGACCTCGCAGTCGGCATCGTGATCGGCGCGGCCTTCACCGCCGTGGTCACCGGGTTCGTCACCGCCTTCCTCACCCCGCTCATCGGGGTCGCCACCGGCGCCGTCGGCGACTTCACCCAGAAGACCTTCGAGGTGGCCGGCACCCGGTTCCCGTACGGGGTCTTCGTCAACGCGCTGATCGGGTTCGTGCTGGTCGCCGCGGTGATCTACTTCGCCGTGGTGCTTCCGGTCGGCAGGCTGCAGGCGCGCTTCGAGTCGGCCAAGCCGGCGCCGGTCGTGAAGGTCGACTGCCCGGAGTGCCTGAGCCCGATTCCGGCCGCGGCGACCCGCTGTTCCTTCTGCACCTCGGAGGTCGCGGGCCGGCCGGGCCTCCCGGCGCAGGCGCAGGCGTTGCAGGCGAGCTGACCACGGGCCCGAGGCCGCTGACGGGGACTTTATTCCCGAAACATTCACGAGCCCTCGTCGGACCGTCGGCGGGGGCTCGAATGCGCCGGCGCACGCCCTGTCCGCAAAAGTTTCTCCGGCGGGCCCCGAACCGTCCACCGCCCGGTCACCGCAAGGGTTCGCCGCGCCGCCGTCCGGGTACTGTTCGATCACTGACGGCACGCCAAGGTTGTCCGGAACTGAACGCCGGTATGTCCGTTCTTCCTACTTTCGAAACCTTTGTGCGAGCGAAGACTGTGTAAACAGTCGAACTGCTCCCCCTCCCGCTCTCCTCAGCAGGCGCGTTGTGGGCTTACCGTATGCCCCATGACCTCGCCCCGCTCCTACGACGGAGTCGGCTACCCCTCTCCGTCCTTCTCCTCCGGCACGCCGATCTACGACAGCCTCGTGGCTGAGCGCGGCGTCCCCCAGATCGCACCCATCAACGTGCCGGCGGCCCTTCCGCCGGCCATGTCGTCCGGTTACGGGGCCAGCGCCGGCCCGTCCTACGAGAACCGGTACGGCAACGGGTACGAGAGCGCCGGCAGCAACCTCCCCGCGCTGCCGCCCGCCCGCCTCGCCCTGGGCCCCGGCCCGAGCAGCGGCCCCTCCGCCGGTCCCGCCACGGCGTACATCCCCGCGCAGCCCGCGCCGGCGTACGCCTCCGCGCCCCAGCCGCCCGTCCCCGGCTACGGCGCCCCCCAGCAGTACCAGCGGCCGCAGCCCGCCGCACCGGCCTTCGCGCAGACCGCCAGCGGCGGCTACCAGCCGACCGGCGGCCAGAGCTTCGGCGGCCAGAACACCTTCATCGGCGGCCAGGGCGGCCAGCAGTCCTTCGGCGCGCAGCCGATCGGCGGTCCGGGCGCGTTCGGCCCCGGGCAGCCGGGCGGCCAGCCGCAGGGCGGTCCGCAGAGCCTCGGCGGCCAGCAGTCCTTCGGCGGCCCCGGCCAGGCCGGCCCCGGCTTCCAGGGCCAGGGCGGCGACCAGGGCTTCGGCGGCGCCCAGCTGCGCCCGGCCATGGCGCCGGTCCGCCCGATGCAGCCGCAGCGCCCGGGCCCGTACGGCGAGCCCGGCCACAACGCCTACAACGCGGGGGGCCAGCAGGGCGGCTACCAGCAGCAGGGCCAGGGCTACTGAGCCACTGACCTCCAGGGCCGGACCCCACCCGGCCCGCACCCGCACCACCTGAGCACCACCCGGCGCGCTCCCCGCGCCGGGCGTACGGAGAAACGGGTCATCCACGGACCGCCCGGAACGCCCCCCACGGCGTCCCGGGCGGTCCGTGCGCGTACGGGGGTCCTGCGGACCGCCGGGAACCGGCTGGCAGGATGGGGGAATGCAGCTCACCGGACTCCACGTCTACCCCGTCAAGTCCATGTACCGCCTGAGCCCCGACACCGCCGCCGTCGAACCCTGGGGCCTGGCCGGAGACCGCCGCTGGATGCTCGCCGACACCACCGGACGCTTCGTCAGCCAGCGCGAGAACGCCGCCCTCGGCCAGATCCGGCCCGACCTGCTCCCCGACGGCGCGCTCTCCCTCACCGCCCCCGACGGCTCCCGGATCGAGGTCCCCGCGCCCGCCGTCGCAGCCGGCGACCCGCTCGCCGAGGTCGAGGTCTGGGGCACCCGCTTCCGCGCCGCCGAGGCCGCCAAGGAAGCGCACCGGTGGATCGCCGAACACCTCGGCGACTACCGCCTGGTCCACCTGGACGACCCGCACGCCCGACCGGCCGACCCCGACTACGCCGAGCCCGGCACCACCGTCTCGATGGCCGACGGCTTCCCCCTGCTGCTCACCACCACCGCCTCGCTGGAGCGGCTCAACGAACTGATCGCCGCCGAGCACCCCGACGGCCACGAGCCGCTGCCGATGGAGCGCTTCCGCCCCAACGCCGTGGTGGGCGGCGCCGAGCCATGGGCCGAGGACGGCTGGCGCCGGATCCGGATCGGCGACCTCACCTTCAAGGTCGTCAAGCCCTGCGGCCGCTGCGTCATCACCACCACCGACCAGGAGAGCGGCGAGCGGCGCGGCCCCGAACCGCTGCGCACCCTGGCCCGGCACCACCGGCTGCTGAAGAAGGCCGCGTTCGGGCAGAACCTGATCCCGGAGCGGCCGGCCTGCACCACCGGCGACGTGCTCGGCACGCTGCGCGTCGGCGACCGGGTCGAGGTCCTGGAGGACGGGGCGCAGTGGCCCGCCGACGCGCGGGGGTGAACCGGCGGCGCTCCGGTTCACCGGCTCCCCCCGCCGCCGCCCCCGCGGCGCGTCCCCGTCTCGGAACCACAGGTGTGCGCGCTCGTTGAACATGTGGTCGGAACCTGTGGCGAAGGCGCGAGCCCCCGGTGCCCGCGCGACCGCGGCCGACCGGACCACCCATGGAGGCGCGCTACGGTGGGCGGGCGGCCCGCGCGTACGGCCCGTTGAACGCCGGCTCGACGAAGGTGGGGACGACAGACCGTCATGGCAGAGCACAGGGTCCGGGTCACCCAGGACAGCGCATCCCGCTGGCGCCGCCGCGCAGGCGAGTACGACACCCTCGCGGAGGCCCTCGCGGCCGCCGAACCGGGCGACACCGTGACCGTCCGGCCGGGGACGTTCCGGGAGAACGTACTGCTGGACAAGCCCGTGACGATCGTCCCGGCCCAGGGCCCGGGCACCGTCCGGATCGACCCGCCGTCCGGAGTGGCGCTGACCGTCACCGCCGACGCCATCGTCCGCGACCTCGTCGTCGAAGGCGGCGACAGCTCCACCCCGGCCGTCCTGATCACCGGGCCGCAGACCGCACCCTCGCTCAGCGGCTGCCGGATCGAGACCCGCTCCGCCACCGGCATCGAGATCACCGACGGTGCCCGGCCCACCCTGCGCGGCTGCGTCGTCGCCAACCCGGCCGGACTCGGGCTGCGCCTGCGCGGCCCCGGCACCGCCGCCGCCCTGGAGGACTGCGAGGTCGCCGCCGCCGGGCAGGCCGGACTCGCCGTCCTCGGCGGCGCCACCGCCGCCCTCGACCGCTGCCGGGTCCACCACGCCGTCGGCGCCGGCGTCCTACTCTCCGACCCGGGCAGCGCCGCCGAACTGACCGGCTGCGAGATCTACGAGATCCGCGGCAGCGGCGTCCAGGCCGAATCGCAGGCCCGCGGGCGGCTCGTCGACTGCGAGATCCACCGGGTCACCGGCAACGGCCTGACCCTGGACGGCGAGGCCGAACTCGTCCTCACCGGCTGCCGGGTGCACGACCTGCCGGAGAACGGCGCCGACCTGCGCGGCCGCTCCCGGCTCAGCCTCAACCACAGCACCGTCCGGGACTTCGGGCGCGGGGCGCTCTCGGTCTGGGACCAGGGCACCGAGGCCGTCGCCGAGTCCTGCCAGATCCACGGCTCCACCGGCGAGTACCCGGCACTGTGGGTCAGCGACGGCGCCCGGCTCACCCTCACCGACTGCTCGCTGTACGACCTGCCGGACGCACTGTTCGTCCTCGACCGGGACTCCGCCGCCACCGCCGCGGACTGCTCCTTCAGCCGGATCCGCAGCTCGGCGGTCTCGGTCAGCGGCGGCGCGGCGGTGACCCTCACCGGCTGCCGGGTCCAGGAGGCCGGCACCGGCCTGTGGTTCCGCGACCACGGCAGCGGCGGCCTGCTCACCGGCTGCGAGATCTCCGACGTGGCCACCGGGGTGATCGTCACCAAGGGCGCCGACCCGGTGCTGCGCGACTGCACCGTCCGGGCCAGCACCGACGCCGGCGTGTACGTCTCGGCGCAGGGGCGGGGCACCTTCGAGGACTGCCGGGTCTCGCACGGCAAGGGCTTCGGCTTCCACATCATCGACGGCTGCCGCACCCAACTGACCCGCTGCCGGGCCGAGCAGAACGAGCGGGCCGGCTTCGAGTTCTCCGAGCCCGGGCCGGTCGCCGAGGGCTGCACCTCGGACGACGTCGCACCGGCCGCCGGTGCGGCCGAGGTGCCGGGCCCGCGGGCCGCCCAACTGGCCTCCACCAGCACCCCGTTGGCCGGGAGGGCCGGGAAGGCCGGGGTGGCCGGCACCGCCGCCGCGTCGGCCGCCACCTCGGCGATCGCCCCGATCCCGGACTGCCGGCCCGCCGACGAGGCGCTCGCCGAACTGGACGCGCTGGTCGGGCTGGCCACCGTCAAGCAGGAGGTGCGCACACTCATCGACCTGATCTCGGTCGGCAAGCGCCGCCGCCAGGCCGGGCTCAAGGCGCCCTCGCTGCGCCGGCACCTGGTCTTCACCGGCGCCCCCGGCACCGGCAAGACCACCGTCGCCCGGCTCTACGGCGAGATCCTCGCCTCACTCGGGGTGCTCCAGCGCGGACACCTGGTCGAGGTGGCCCGGGTCGACCTGGTCGGTGAGCACATCGGCTCCACCGCGATCCGCACCGCCGCCGCCTTCGACCGCGCGCGCGGCGGGGTGCTCTTCATCGACGAGGCGTACGCGCTCGCCCCCGAGGACGGCGCGCGCGACTTCGGGCGGGAGGCCATCGACACCCTGGTCAAGCTGATGGAGGACCACCGGGACGAAGTGGTCGTCATCGTGGCCGGCTACACCCTGGAGATGGAACGCTTCCTCTCCGCCAACCCCGGTGTCTCGTCCCGCTTCTCACGCACCGTCACCTTTCCCGACTACACGGCGGACGAGCTGCTGGAGATCGCCCGGGCCCAGTGCGCCGAGCACGAGTACGCGCTCGCCGAGGCGACCGAGGGCGTACTGCTGGACCACTTCGCCCGACTGGAGCGCGGCCCCAACTTCGGCAACGGGCGCACTGCGCGGCAGGTCTTCGAGACCATGGTCGAGCGGCACGCGATGCGGGTCGCCCACCTCGCGGACCCCTCGACGGAGGAGCTCCAACTCCTCGTCCCGGCCGACCTACCGGGCGCACCGCTGCCCTGACGCCGGGGGCTCGGCACTGTGACGTCGGGCGGGGAGGGCGGCGAGGGCGGCGAACAGATAACAGAGTCTGAAATCTGTTATCTGTTCGCCGTTATCTGTTCGCTGTTATCTGTTCGCTGTCATTTGTTCGCGGTCATTTGTTCACCGCCGCCGCCAACGCGAGCGGGTGGGCAGGCGGGCGAGCGGGCAGCCGGCGACCTCGGCGTCAGCCCGTCCAGGCGCCGCCGGCGAGGAAGGACTCCAGCACGGCCCGGTACGGCACGATGTCGATCCGCTCGCCGGCCAGCCAGTCGTCCGAGTAGTACTTGTCCAGGTAGCGGTCGCCCGGGTCGCAGATCAGACCGACCACGCTGCCCCGCCGCCCCGCCGCCCGCATCTCGGCGACGATCTTCAGCGCGCTCCACAGCCCCGTCCCGGTGGACGCCCCCGCCTTCTTCCCGAGCACCTGCTCCAGCACCCGCACGGCGGCGATGGAGGCGGCGTCCGGCACCTTCATCATCCGGTCGATCGCCCCCGGGACGAAGCTCGGCTCCATCCGGGGCCGTCCGATGCCCTCGATCCGCGAGCCCCGCTCGCAGACGGCGTCCGGGTCGTGGTGCACCCAGCCGTCGAAGAAACAGGAGTTCTCCGGATCGGCGACGCAGATCCGGGTGTCGTACTGCATGTAGTGCACGTACCGGGCGATGGTCGCCGAGGTGCCGCCCGTCCCGGCGGTGGCGACGATCCAGGCCGGCTCGGGGTGCGGCTCCAGGCGCAGCTGGGCGAAGACCGACTCGGCGATGTTGTTGTTGCCGCGCCAGTCGGTGGCCCGCTCGGCGTAGGTGAACTGGTCCATGTAGTGCCCGCCGGTGCTCTCGGCGAGCCGGGCGGAGGCCTCGTACACCTCGTCCGAGCGGTCGACCAGGTGGCACTCGCCGCCGTGGAACTCGATCAGGTCGATCTTGGCCTGGCTGGTGCTCTTGGCCATGACCGCGATGAACGGCACCCCGACGAGCTGCGCGAAGTACGCCTCCGAGACGGCGGTGGAGCCGCTGGAGGCCTCGATCACCGGCTTGCCGGGGCGGATCCAGCCGTTGCAGAGCCCGTGGAGGAAGAGCGAGCGGGCGAGGCGGTGCTTGAGCGAGCCGGTCGGGTGGGTGGACTCGTCCTTGAGGTAGAGGTCGATCCCCCACTCGCCCGGCAGCGGGAAGCGCAACAGGTGGGTGTCGGCGGAGCGGTTGGCGTCGGCCTGGACCTTGCGCACCGCCTCCTTGAGCCAGGCGCGGTACTGCGGGTCGGTCCGGTCGACATCGACGGTCGGCTCGATGCCGGTAGTCGGCGCGGCGTCGACGGTCGGCTCGACGCTCGCGGTCGGCTCGATGCCGCTCGCTCCACCGGACTGGGTCCCGCCGGGTTGGGTGCTCATGGCCACTCTCCCTCGTTACGACCCCCCACTGCTCACTACGAGTGTAGGAGAGTCACGATAAGTGACCGTTTTCGCAGTCCCAGCTTCCGCTTATCGCCCCTGGTCCGACCTGTCGCCCCCCAGCCCGACGCCCGGCCCCGGGTTCAGCCCGCCGTCACCGACTGCGGGTCCGCCAGGTACGGCCCCCAGCCCAGCTCCGCCGCACCCGCGAGCGCACCGTGCGCCAGCTCCGCGCCGACGATCGGCACCCGCCCGCTGCGCCCCCACAGGCTGCGCTCGGCGACCACCGCGCGCAGCCGCTCGGGCGCGGCCTCCAGCAGGTCGAGGTGGAGCCCGCTGAGGACCACCCGGTCCGGGTTGAGGATGTTGGCGACGCCCGCGAGTCCGAGCCCGAGCCGGTCGATGACGTGTTCCACGGCGGCCCGCGCGCGATCGTCGGTGGCGGCCGCCCGGCACAGTTCGCGCGCCTGGTCGAGCAGCGGGCGCCCCGGTTCGGGGGTGAGCCCGGCGGCGGCGAACAGTGCGTCGGGGTCGGTCTCGGAGTTCAGGCAGCCCCGGTTGCCGCACGGGCAGAGCCGGCCCTGCGGGTCGACGGTGAGGTGGCCGACCTCCAGGGCCAGCCCGGCGCTGCCGGTGTGCAGGTGGCCGTCGATCACCAGCGCACCGCCGACGCCGCGGTGGCCGGAGGTGACGAGGAGCAGGTGACGGGCACCGCGCCCGGCACCGTGCCGGTACTCGGCGAGCGCGGCGAGGTTGGCGTCGTTGGCGAGGGCGGTGGGCAGTGGCCGACGGGCGCCGGGGCCGTGGTCGGCGCGGCCCACCTCGACGTCGTACAGGTCGGCGACCGGGGTGCCGCTGGGCCAGGCGAAGTGCAGTGCGGCGAGCGCGGCGCCGTCGGGTTCGGTGACCGGGTTGGGCAGGGCGAGCGCGGCGCCGAGGCAGCGCCGGCTGGTCGCGCGGGCGAGTTCGGCGCCCGCCTCGGCGACGGCGCGCAGCATCCGGACGGGGTCGGTGGCGGCGGGCAGCGGCAGGTGGACGGGCGGGTCGAGCAGGCCGCCGAGGCCGGCCAGGGTGACGCTCAGTCCGTCGGCGTGGATCTGCCCCGCGACCACGACCGGGCCCTGCGGGTCGATCGCGAGCCGGTGCGAGGGGCGTCCGCGTCCGCCGCCGGCCGGGCGCGAGTCGACGGTGATCAGCCCGAGCGCCTCCAGTTCGGCCGTGACGGCCCCGGCGGTGGCCCGGGTGACGTCCAGCGCGCGGGTGAGCGCCGAGCGGGTGGGCGTCTGTCCGGTGTGGATGAGCGAGAGCGCGGGGCCGAGCAGCGTCCGACCGCGATCGGGGGCCGCGCGGCGGTGGGCGTCGCGCTGCGCTTCGAGGTCGGTTCCGGAACCTGGTCGCGGACTTGAAGGTGAGAGCTGCACGCCCCTATTGTGACTTTGTGCCGCTTCGAAACAAAATCCGCCCGCGTCCTCGACCCGACCAGACCTCCCCCCAGTCTCTCAGCACACCCCCCGGCACGGACAGCCCCTGGGGCTCGGCGCGGCTCGCACTCACCGCGTTCTTCGCCGTCGACGGCTTCCTCTTCGCCGCCTGGGTGGTCCGTATCCCGGACATCCGCAGCCAGGTCAACGCCTCGCACAGCGCCCTCGGGCTGGCCCTGCTCTGCCTGTCGATCGGCGCCGTCCTCACCATGCCGCTCGTCGGGCGGCTGTGCCTGCGGTACGGCTCGCGCCCGGTGACCGTCGGCTCGCTCGCCCTGCTCAGCCTCGCCGTCCCGCTGCCCGCACACGCCCACTCGGTCACCGCGCTCGGCGGCGTGCTGCTGCTCTTCGGCGCCGGGTACGGCGGCGCCAACGTCGCGATGAACAGCGCAGCCGTCGACCTGGTGGCGCAGCTGCGACGGCCCGTCATGCCGAGCTTCCACGCCGGGTACAGCCTCGGCGGTCTGCTCGGCGCGGGCCTCGGCGGGCTCCTCGCCGGTGCGCTGAGCACCGCCTGGGCGCTCGCGCTCGGCGGTCTGCTCGGCCTCGCCGTCACCGCCGCCGCGGGCGTCGTCCTGCTGCGCAGCCCGGCCGCGCCGCTGGTCGCGCCCGGCCGCACGGGCGACGGCGACGCCATCGGCGACGACGCGAACGGCCACGGCACCCGCGCCACGGCCGGCCGCGCCGCCCCGCACCTGCGGCTGCTCGTCCTGCTGCTCGGCCTCACCGCGCTGTGCACCGCGTACGGCGAAGGCGCGATCGCCGACTGGACCACCCTCCACCTCACCGACGACGTCCACGCCAGCCCCGGGACGGCCGCCGCCGGGTACGCCGCGTACGCCTTCGCCATGACCAGCGGACGGGTCGGCGGCACCTGGCTGTCCATCCGGCTCGGCCAGACCCGGCTGATGCTGCTCGGCGGCCTGACCGCGGCGGCCGGCATGCTGGTCGCCGCCCTCGCCCCGGTGGTGCCGCTGGCCGTCTGCGGGTTCGTCCTGGTCGGCCTCGGCCTCGCCAACCTCTTCCCCCTCGCGATCGCCCGGGCCGGTGCGGCGGGCGGCCCGCAGGGCGTCGCGTTCGCCTCGACGCTCGGGTACGGCGGCATGCTGATCGGCCCGGTGGTGATCGGCTTCCTCGCCGACGCGGCGGGGCTGCCGATGGCCCTGACCACCGTCGCGGTGGCGGCCACGGCGGCGGCGCTCCTGCCGCTGGCCGTCCGTCGGCGCTGACCGTCCGTCGGCGCTGACCGTCCATCGGCGTTGGCCGTCCGTCGGCGCTGACGGGAGCACCCGGGTCGTCGGCACGGCCGGTGTCCGACCGTCCCCACCGCCGACGGCCCCGGGCGACGCCCGACGCGGCCGCGCGCGGAGGTGGTGGCAGGATGCGGGCCATGACGAGCAGCGGACGGATCCAGGTACTGCGGGCGGCCGAGCGCCCGGCCACGGCGTGGCTCAACGGGGGCGGGGTGACCAGGGAGGTCGCCGGTTTCCCCGTCGGGGCCGGGCTGGACGCCTTCGACTGGCGGGTCAGCCTCGCGGACGTCGCGTCGGCCGGGCCGTTCTCGCCGTTCCCCGGCGTCGACCGGGTGATCACCCTGGTCGAGGGCCCCGGCATGACGCTCACCGTCGACGGCGCCGAGCAGCTGGTCGACGCGCCCTTCCGCCCCTTCGCCTTCTCCGGTGACGCCGTGACGGACTGCCGGCTGTCGGCCGGCCCGGTGGTCGACTTCAACGTGATGACCCGTCGCGGCCGGGTCGCTGCCACCGTGGACGTGCTGACCGCACCGGCCGTCGTGGACGTCCCGCCGGGGGCGACCGTCCTGCTGGTCTGCCTCGCCGGTTCGGCCGCCGTCGACGGTGACACGGTGCTCGACCGCTACGACGCCGCCCTGCTGGAGGGGGCCGGTCCGCGCGAGGTGCTGGTCCGGGCCAGCGGGGTCACCGCCGTGGTCACGCTCCGCCCGTCGCGCTGACGCCGAGGAACCGGGGCGCGCGGGCGCCCGGACACCGGAACGCCGCGGCCCGGGAGGGAGGCCTCCCGGGCCGCAGCGTTCCGGTGGGTGCGGCTCAGCCGCAGAACACCGGTGTGGCGTGCGCCGGATCCAGGGCGTTGGTCACCAGGTGCAGCGCCGTCGGCGAGAACGCGATCGCCACGTGCTCGGCGAGCGTGATCGGGCAGTGGTTCTGCAGCACCTCGTTGTCGACGGCCGGGCCGGTCAGGAACTGGGTCCGCCACGGGGTGACGACCTCGTCGTACACGGTCGAGATCACCGTGTAGCTCACGCCCGGCACGGTGTCCGGGCGGGAGGCCATCGTGCGGTTGAAGTCGGAGCCCACCGCCTGGTCGCGGCAGGCCTGGCAGACGGTGAAGATCAGGTCCGCGACGCCGGGGAAGTACGGCACGAGCTTGGTGATCCCGTCGAGCGTCGTGCCGTGGTTGGACGGCGCCAGGCCGACCAGCCGGCCGACCTTCGCGGCCCCGCCGAGGAACTTCAGGTAGTAGTTCGGCAGCATGCCGCCCTGCGAGTGCCCGACGATGTCGACCTTGGCCGCGCCGGTGGCCTTCAGCACCAGGTCGACGAACCGCCCGAGTTGGGCGGCCGACTCGGGCACCGGGCCCAGGCCGCCGATCGGCAGCAGCAGGCCGCTGCCGCTGGAGGTGATGCCCGGGATGGTGCCGTAGTCGAGCGCGAAGACGCAGTACCCGAGGCCCTTCAGCAGCGGGGAGAGCGCGAGCCAGTTCTCGTAGCGGTTGGCGAAGGTGCCGTGCACGAGGACCACCGGATCGGGGTGGGCGGCGCTCGGGCGGCAGTTCCAGTCGTTGGCGCCGGGCGGCGAGGCCACCGAGTCACCGTCGGGCGGAAGTTCGGCGGCGGCGGAGGTGGCGGCAGCGCTGAGGGAGCGGGCGGCGGCGGGCGCGGCGGAGGGGGACGTCGCGGCGCTCGCCGGGGCGGCCGACGCGCCGGCCAGCAGCGCGCCCGCCAGCACGGTCGCGCCGATGGCCCCGCCGAGCCTGCGGCGCACGGGAGTTGCGGAGAAGCGGAGAAGTGGGGTTCTCAACTGTTGCCTCCACGGCGGAAGTTTGTTACCAACAGGTAACCCGAGTGGCTCCATCATGCGGTCGCCCCTCCGGCCCGGCCCTTGGGCGTTCCCCAGACCTGGACGGTGTTCTCTGTGACCGGTCACAACGCACCCGCCGCCTCGCCCGGCCGCTCACCCGACGCCACACCCCGCTCCGAGCCGCACTCCGCGCCCGCCTCCGTGCCCCCCTCCGCAGCCGACCGCACACCCGTCCGTACACCCGAGCCCACCGCCGTCCCCGACCACACCACCGTGCGCGCGCCCGACCACACCGCCGACCGCACGCCCGGCTGGCGCGTCCCGGTGATCGGCGGCCGACCGGCCGACCAACGACTCCTGGGCGGTGTACGCCAGTTGGCCGAGAGCGTGGTCGCCGCCCTGCTGGACCGCGTGCCGGTGTACCACCGCCTGCCCCGCGAACAGCTCACCGGCGAACTCACCCGCGACACCGAGCGCCGGATCCGCGCCCTGGCCCACGCCGTCCGCACCGGACTCCCCGCCCCCGACGAGGAGTTCGCCGCCGTCCGGGAGGCCGCCGCCCGCCGCGCCGAGGAGGGCCTGCCGCTGGACGCCGTCCTGCTCGCCCACCACCTCGGGCTGGAGGTCTGCTGGGAGTTCGTCACCCGGCACGCCCGCGACGGCGACGCCGCCGACCTGCTCGTCCTCAACCGGCTGCTGCTCGACCAGCTCCGCCAGGCCACCACCGCCGCCGGCGCCGGCTACCTCGACGAACGCCGCCCGACCGGCGACCGGCGCGGCGCCGCCCGGCAGTCGCTGCTCACCGCACTGCTCACCGCACTGCTCGCCGGCACCCCGGCGGACGAGGCCGCCGCCCGGGCCGGGCTCCAACTGCCGCCCCGGTACGCCGTCCTGTGCCTGGCCGTCGCCGACCACCCCGACGAGCACGCCCCCGGCGTCGACCCGGGCATCGCCGGCCGCCGCAAGCTCCGCCGGCTAGTCGCCGAATTCGACCACCGGACGCGGCAGTCGGCGATCACCGCGCTCACCCCCTCGGGCGGCCTCGTGCTCGTCCCGCTCGGGCCGCCCCCGGAGGCCCGGCCGGAGCCCCGGCCGGAGCGAGCGTCCGGGCGCCCCGGCACGCCCGCCGAACTCCCGTGGCAGCACCTCGCCGCCACCGTCGCCGCGGCCGCCCGGGCCGGAGGCGTCCCCGTCCTGGCCGCGGCGGCGGCTGCCGCACCCTGCGAGGTGCCGGGCGCGGCCGCGCTCGCGTACGAAGTCCTGGACGTGGCCCGCGCGTTCGACCGTCCACCCGGCCTGTACCGGCTCGACGACGTCCTGCTCGAATACCAGCTCACCCGCCCCAGCCAGGCCCGCTCCCGGCTCGCCGCACTGCTCGAACCACTGGCCGACGGCGGCGAGTTGCTCACCACCCTGCGCACCCACCTGGCCGGCGGGCTCAACCGGCGGCACACCGCGGGCGCCCTGCACCTGCACCCGAACACCGTCGACTACCGGCTGCGCCGGATCGCCGCCCTCACCGGCCTCGACCCCGCCCGCCCCGCCGACGTCCTGCGGATCACCGCCGCCATCGCCGCCCGCGCCGCCGAACAGGCCCCCGCAGTCCGATAGCGACGTACCGGCACCCGCCCCACCGGGAACGGCGGCGCGGGTGCATCAGCCCTGCTCCCCCGGCAACCGCAGGTCCCACCCCACCAGGGCCCGCAGTTGCTCCGCCGTCACGCCGTCCGGCACCGGCTGGGGTGCGTCGTGGCGCAGCGGCGGCTGCCAGCCCTCCTCGGCCGTCCAACGGCGGACCACCTTGGCCGGCGCCCCGGCCACCACGCTGTGGTCGGGCACCTCGCCGCGCACCACCGCGCCCGCCGCGACCACCACGTTGCGGCCGATCCGGGCCCCCGGCAGGATCACCGCGCCGGTGCCGATCCAGCTCCCGGCACCGATCTCCACCGGTTCGTTGCGCGGCCACTGCTTGCCGATCGGCAGGTCGGTGGACCGGTACTCGTGCGCCTGGTCGGAGATGTAGACGCCGGGCCCGGTCCACACGTCGTCGCCGAGGACGATCGACTGGTGGCCCACGATGTGGCTGTCCCGGCCGATCACACAGCCGCCGCCGATCCGTACGATCGGCTCGGGCCCGAGGTCGAGGCCGGGCAGGAAACCGGCGCTGATGGTGACCCGCTCGCCGATGATCGAGAACGGCCCGATGGTGATCCACTGCTCGTTGAAGACCGCGCCGAGCGGGAACGCCAGTGTCGTACCGTCGCCCAACTCGCCGAACCGGTACGGGCCCGGGCTCTGCCGGGTGACCGCACCGGTCCGCTGCACCCAGCGCCAGCCCCGGTGGACGAGGCGGCCGGCGGCACGGCGGCCACCGGCTCGGACCGCGGAGAGCAGCGAACGGGTTATCGGCATGCCCTCACGTTACCGGCCCGTAGGGTCCGGCCGGCCGCCGGGCGGTCAACATCACACCGGCCCCGCACCCACCCTGGCCTGCGGCCTCCCACGGCCAGGCCCGGCCCTCCGCCCGGGCGGGTCCGAAAACCGCAACCGGCCGGCGGGCTCCGGTGCAACACTCCCCCCATGGAGATCACCGAACACATCGACGCCCTGCGCCGCGAGGGCACCCTGCTCGCCGAAGCGGCCGCCCGTACCGACCTCGCCGCCCCCGTGCCGACCTGCCCGGACTGGAGCCTCAACGACCTGCTGAGGCACGTCGGAAACGTCCACCGCTGGGCCGCCGCCTACCCCTCCCAGGGCCTGCCCGCGCCCCTCGACGAGGACGGCAGGCGGGCCGTGATCGGGCCGGCGCCGTCCGACGCGGCACTGCTCGACTGGTTCCGCGAAGGCCACGCCGCCCTGGTGGACACGCTCACCCGGGCCCCGGCCGACGTCGAGTGCTGGAGCTTCCTGCCGTCGCCCAGCCCGCTCGGGTTCTGGGCCCGCCGCCAGGCGCACGAGACCGCCGTCCACCGCGCCGACGCCGACGCGGCGGCCGGCACCGAGGGCCCCAGGGTGGACACCGCTCTCGCCCTCGACGGCATCGACGAACTGCTGAGCGGCTTCGTGGCCAGCAGCCGCTCCCGGCTGCGCAGCGAACGGACCCGCACCATCGGGGTCCGGAGCACCGACGGCCCCGGCTCCTGGCAGCTGACCATCACCCAGGAGCCGCCGACCATCGGCACGGGCGGCGCCGCCGAACCGGCCGACCTCACCCTCACCGGCCCCGCCCACGACCTGTACCTGCTGCTGTGGAACCGGCTCCCGGTCGGGTCCGCGCAGGTCGAACTCGCCGGCGACGAGGCGCTGCTCGAACTCTGGCGGACCAGCGCGGTCATCGGCTGAGGCCGCGCTGTACGTAGCGCGCCGCGGGTAGCGCGCCGCGCGCTGGGATCAGGGGCCGGGGGGGGGTGGAGCGGCCCGGGGTCAGCGCACCCAGCGCGCGGGCCGCTTCTCCAGGAACGCCCGCATCCCCTCCTGCGCCTCCGCCGACCCGAACAGCCGCGCCGACAGCTCCACCAGCCCCTCCGCGTCCCGCTCGAAGGACCGCACCACCTCGGCGTTGGCCAGCCGCTTGGACTCCGCCAGCCCCTGCGGGGAGCCCTGGCGCAGCGCGTCCAGCAGGCCCTTCAACGCGACCCCGGTGTCCTCGGCGGACTCGGTGGCGCGGGTGATCAGGCCGATCCGGGCGGCCTCGGCGGCGTCGAAGACCTCACCGGTGAGGTAGTAGCGGGAGGCGGCGCGCGGGTCCAGCTTGGGGCGCAGCGGCAGCGAGATCACAGCGGGCGCGAGGCCGAGCCGGACCTCGGTGAACGCGAAGGTCGCGGCCGGCCCGGCGAGGGCGAGGTCCGCCGCGCCGATCAGGCCGAGGCCGCCGGCCCGGGCGTGCCCGTCGATCACGGCGATCACCGGCTTGGTGCAGTCGACGATCGCCCGCTGCAGCTCGACCAGGCCGCGCGGGCCGACCGTCGGGTCCGCGCCGGTCGCCTCGGACAGGTCCGCACCCGCGCAGAACACCTTGCCGGTGTGCCCGAGCACCACGGCCCGGACCTCCGGGTCGGCCGCGGCGACCGCCAGACCGGCGTGCAGCTCGGCCATCAGCCGGGTGGAGAGTGCGTTGCGGTTGTGCGGCGAGTCGAGGGTGATCGTGGTGACGGCGTCGGCGGTGGTGACGCGGACGAGGGGCTCTGCGCTGGTCATCGGCGGGGCCTGCCTTCCGGCTGAGGGTGGGTCGGACTGCCGCGCCGCCCCGGGTGCCCGGGCGACGCCCGGACGACTCTGGCACGCCCACCCACCCCTCGGCCAGAGCCAATCCTGCCCGAGGCGCTGATCGGGATCGAGGCCCTCGCGCTCGTCCGGGAGCAGCCGCGTCACCGAGCCTCGGCGCACCCTCCCCGTCGCCCGGCCCACCGGACGGCGGGGCCCATCGCCAGGCCCGCCGCCGCCAGCACCGCGCCCAGGACGGCCCAGCCGACCAGACCGAACCCGATCACGGCAGTGCTGACCAAGGCCGGACCGGCCATCATCGACGCCGCCGAACCCGCGTTGTACACGCCCTGGTAGGCGCCGTGGTCGCGCTCCCCCGCGAGGTCGTAGCTGAGCGCCCAGCCGCCGGCCTGGCCGAACACCTCGCCCAGCGACTGCAGCGCGATGCCGCCGAGCACCACCACGGCGGCGACGAGCGCGGGCAGGCCGTGCGCGAGGCCGACGACCAGGCACGAGGCGGCGAGCAGCAGCCCCCCGCGGCCGCAGAGCCGGGCTGCCGTCGCCCGGTCCTCCGTCCCCCGGGTGGCCCGCACCTGAAGGGCGATCACCAGCAGGGTGTTGACGATCAAGGTGCCCGCGACGGTGATCCGGGGCGCCTCGGTGTCATGGACGATCCACAGCGGCACGCCGACCTCCAGGACGGCGAACTGCAGGGCGAGGACCGCGTTCAGCACCGTCACGACCAGGAACGGGCCGTCCCGCAGCGCCGGATTGCGCCGCTTGCCCCGCCGGGCACCGCCGTCCCCCGGTTCCGCGGACGGCGCGACCGGGGCCGGGTGCGCGGGGGCAGGGAGGCGGTGGGCGGGGAGGCGGTGGAACAGCACGGCGACGACCACGAAGGAAGCGGCGTCGGCCAGAATCGCCGTCAGATAGGACGGTTTGGTGTCCACCTGGAGCGCGATCGCGCCGACGGCCGTCCCCAGGCAGATGCCCACGTTGGTCACCACCCGCAGGTAGGCCCGGCCCGCCACCCGGCGGTCGGACGGCAGCACCTCGGCGTAGAGCGCGTTCCGCACGGCGGCGGACCCGCGGTCGACGGCCGCGACCCCGCAGGCCAGCACCACGAAGGCCGGATAGCTGTGCACGAGCGTGTACCCGGCGGTGCCGACCGCCTGCACTGCGACCAGCACGACCAGCACCGGCCGGGCTCCCCAACGGTCGGCGGCCCGCCCGGCCGGCACGCTCGCGACGACGCCGCACAGGCCGGCGGCGGTCAGCCCGAGCCCCAGCTGGGCGGCACTCAGACCGAGCACCCGGGTGAAGAACAGCACCGCGACGGACAGGGACAGGCCGCTGCCGATCGTGTTGACCAGAGTGATCCCGGCCAGCCGCCGGACCATCGGGTCGGGGTGCAGCCGCCGTCGCACGACGCTGACGAGCCCGCCGCCGGCCTGCGGGTCTGCGGTGTCTGCGGTGTCTGCGGTGTCTGCGGTGCTTGCCGTGCTTGCCGTGCTTGCCGTGATGGCGGCGCCTCCGGGCATGGCGGGGTCGGGTCCGGACGTCTCCGCCGGCGAGGTGGTGGTCATGTGCTGATCACACCGCCGGACGGCCCGGGTCCGGTACTCCTTTAGGCTCTGGCTAAAACCAAGCGCCCCACGCGCCCCAGCCCCGGCACCCATGCGCCGCGCCGCAGGAGAGCACCCCCCGTGCACCGCTTCACGCTCGGCCTGGCCGACCTCGCCACCACCTGGTTCGCCGTCTCCCCGATCCAGGAGGCCTCGCTCAGCCTGCGCATGTGGACCCACCCCGGGGTCTACCAGCTCCAGACCCCGGCCTTCGAACGGCTCCGGCCCGCCTTCGAACGGCTGGACTCCACGCTGCTGCTGTCACTCATCGCCGGGAACCGCTGGATCCCCGACTTCCTGACGCCCCGCCCGGCCTCGCCCGCCGCCGACTTCCGCACCGAGCTGGCCACCGTCCGCGCGCTGCCGCCGGAGCAGCTGCGCCCCGAACTGGAGCAGGTCTTCCTGCCGCACGGGCGGCCCCTGCCCGCCGCGCTCGCCGCCGGACTGGCCGACCCGGCGCGGCTGTTGCAGCGGATCGCCGACGCGCTGGAGGAGTACTGGGAGGTCTGCCTCGCGCCGTCCTGGTGGCCGCAGGCCCGTGCGGTCCTGGACGCCGACCTGGTCTACCGGGCCCGGCTGCTCTCCCAGCACGGCGCAGCGGCGCTCTTCGCCGACCTGGACCACCGGCTGCACTGGGAGGACGGCGTCCTGTCGATCAACCGCCGATGGACGGACTGGGACGCGGAGACCGCCGTGGACGGCCGCGGCCTCGTCCTCATCCCGACCTTCTTCGCCCGCGGCGCGATCACGATGATCAGCAACGAGCGTGCGCCGCAGATCAGTTACCCGGCGCGCGGCCAGGCGGGCATGGCCGGACCGGGGACGCCGGTGCCGCCGCGGGCGCTGGAGGCGCTGGTCGGCGCGCCGAAGGCCCGACTGCTGGCCCTGCTCGTCGAACCCGCCTCCACCACCGACCTCGCCTACCGGCTGGGCGTCACCCCCGGCGCGGTCAGCCAGCACCTGTCCGTCCTCGCCGCCACCGGCCTGGTCACCCGGGCCCGGCACGGCCGCTCGGTGCTGTACCTGCGCAGCCCGCTCGGGGACGAGCTGACGGGGGCGAACAGGTGACAAGTGACAGATAACAGATTTCAACATCTGTTATCTGTTATCTGAAAGTTGTCACCTGTTCGCCCCCGCAGCCCCCGACCGGCCCGCACCACCCCGACGAATCCCCCAACTCCCCAGTGGTACAGACCTGTTGACGCATTGGTCCAGTCCTCCTACAGTGCCCATGCCCCGCCTCCCCACGGCGCGGGCACCCATCGCACACGCACCAAGCACAGCGGTTCTACGTCACCCTGTCCAACCCCCACAGTCACAGGGAGAACCATGTCCGCTCGATCCCGGGCCAGGCGCCCGCGCGTGCGCAGCAGACTGCTGGCACTGCTCTCCGTCCTGCTCCTGCCCCTCGCCGCGCTCACCGCGCTGGCCGCCCCGGCGAACGCCGCCGGAAAGCTCACCGCCGCCTTCACCACCGCCAACAACGGCTCCTGGTGGCAGGGCACCTACATCGTCCACAACGACAACGCCACCGCCGTGACCGGCTGGACCCTGGAGTTCGACCTGCCGGCCGGCGTCACCATCGGCAACAGCTACAACGGCACCGCCACCGTCAACGGCCAGCACGTCACCGCGACCAACGCGTTCTACAACGCCACCGTCAACGCCCACAGCACCACCGAGCCGTACAGCTTCTGGTTCGTCGGCAACGGCCCGGTCGCCACCCCCACCAACTGCCGCGTCAACGGCGACAAGTGCGACGGCACCGCCGACGTCCCGCCGTCCGCGCCGGGCACCCCGGCGGTCACCGAGTCCACCGCGCACACGCTCGCCCTGACCTGGCCGGTCGCCACCGGCGGGGACTTCCCGGTCGCCTCCTACGACGTGCTCAACGGCGCCACCGCGGTCGGCTCCAGCACCACCACCAGCGCCTTGCTCACCGGGCTCACCCCGGCCACCACATACACGCTGACCGTCCGGGCCAAGGACAGCCGCGGCAACACCGGACCACTCAGCGCGCCCGTCACCGCCGCCACCTTCGACCCGTCGACCGACCCGGTCCCGCCCACCGCGCCGACCAACCTCCGCACCACGGCGGTCAGTTCGTCGGACGTCACGCTCGCCTGGAACGCCGCGACCGACAACGTCAGGGTCGCCGCGTACGACGTCTACCAGGGCGGCACGCTGGTGGCGACGGTCGGCGGCGGCACCCTGACCGCGACGGTCGGCAGCCTGTCCCCGTCCACCACCTACACGTTCACCGTGAAGGCCCGCGACCCCGCCGACAACGCCTCGCCCGCCTCCGCCCCGCTCACCGCCACCACCTCGGACCTGGTCGGCGCCGGAAAGTACGCCCGGGTCGGCTACTTCGTCCAGTGGGGCATCTACGGCCGCCAGTACTTCGTCAAGAACCTCGACACCTCCGGCAGCGCGGCCAAGCTCGACGTCGTCAACTACGCCTTCGAGAACATCGATCCGGTCAACCTGACCTGCCTGGCGGGCGTCACCAAGGGCACCACCGCCAACCCGCAGGACCCGGACCAGGGCACCGGCGCCGGTGACGCCGACGCCGACTACGCCCGCCCGATGAGCGCCGACCAGTCGGTGGACGGCGTGGCCGACGACGGCTGGGGCAAACTCCGCGGCAACCTCAACCAGGTGAAGAAGCTGAAGGCCAAGTACCCGAACCTGAAGGTGGTCGTCTCACTCGGCGGCTGGACGTACTCCAAGTACTTCTCGGACGTCGCCGCCACCGACGCCTCCCGCCAGAAGTTCGTCAAGTCCTGCCTCGACGTGTGGATCAAGGGCAACCTGCCGGTCTACAACGGCGCCGGCGGCGACGGCGTGGCGGCCGGGATCTTCGATGGCATCGACCTCGACTGGGAGTGGCCCGGCTCCGCCGACGGCCACGCCGGCAACCACTGGAGCGCCAACGACAAGGGCAACCTGACCCTGCTGCTGGCCGAATTCCGCAAGCAGCTCGACGCGTTGGGCGGCTCGCACAAGCTGCTCACCGCCTTCACCCCGGCCGACCCGGCGAAGGTCGCCGCGGGCTGGGACCTCACGAAGATCTTCAGCTCGCTGGACATCGCCAACGTCCAGGGCTACGACTTCCACGGCTCCGGCAGCGACAACTCCTGGGAGCCCAACCGCACCGGCCCCCAGGCCAACCTCTACGCCGACCCGAACGACCCGTACAACTTCCACTTCAGCGTGGACGCGGCGGTCCAGACCTACCTCGGCGCCGGGGTCAACCCGCGCAAGCTCACCATCGGCTTCCCGTTCTACGGGCGCGGCTGGCAGGGCGTGGCGGACGGCGGCGCCTCCGGCGTGTGGCAGTCCGCGAACGGCGCGGCCCCGGGCCAGTTCAGCGAGGAGGCCGGCACCCGCGGCTACAACAACCTCATCACCGGCGTCCCCAACCTGACCGTGTACCACGACCCCAAGTCCATTGCGACGTACGGCTACACCGGAGCCGGCGGCCAGTGGTGGACCTTCGACGACGCCTGGTCGATCGCCCAGAAGACGGCCTACCTCAAGTCGAAGAACCTGCTCGGCGGCATGATCTGGGAGATGTCCGGCGACACTCCCTCCGGCACGCTCATCAACGCACTCGACTCCGGGCTCAAATAGCCGGAGGACACGGCCCGTTGGGCCGGTGGGGCAGCAAGGGCCGGCGCTCCGAGAACAACGGAGCGCCGGCCCGCGCCTCAGGTGCCCCAGGTGCCCGACGGGCCTCCAGGGCCGCACCCGCTTCCAGGGCCTCCCGTCACCGGGACGCCATCGCCGCCAGCTTCCTGGCCGCCCGGTACTGCCGGAGCACCTGCGCGAAGGTGGTGTGCCCCTGGGTGGTCCGGGCGAAGGCCCGCCAGGCCGGCGCCACCAGGCAGACCGCCGCGTGGAACAGGTACGGGCGCCGCTCGAAGGCGCCCAGCAGCTGCTTGCCGGCGCGCATCTCCACGCCCAGCCCGGCCTTGATGGCAAACGCGTAGTTCAGCGCCTCGCGCCGCACGTCCGCCGCCTTGCCCGCCTCCGCGACCTTCACCGCCCACTCGCCGGCCAGCCGGCCCGAGCGCAGCGCGTACGAGATGCCCTCACGGGTCCACGGCTCCAGCAGTCCGGCCGCGTCCCCGGCGACCAGCACCCGGCCGCGGGAGAGCGGCGAGTCCTCGGCCCGGCAGCGGGTCAGGTGCCCGGACTCCACGCTCGGGGTGAAGCCGGACAGCCCCAACCGCCGGATGTAGTCGGCGAGATACTGCTTGGTCCGCTCACCGTCACCGCGCGCCGAGATGACGCCGACGGTCAGGCTGCTCGACTCGGTCTTCGGGAACACCCAGCCGTAACTGCCGGGCAGCGGGCCCCAGTCGAGGTGGATCCGGCCCGACCAGTCCGCGGCGACCTGCGGCGGGACGGGGATCTCCGCCTCCAGGCCGAGGTCGATCTGGTCGAAGGTGACGCCGACGTGCCGGGCGATCCGGCTCGCGCTGCCGTCCGCGCCGACCACCGCGCGCGCCTCGAAGGTGCGCCCGTCGGCGGCCGTCACCAGCGCCGTCCGGTGCTCACCGCCGCGCTGCTCGACGCCGGTGACGGTCACTCCGGTGACCAGCACCGCCCCGGCCTGCTTGGCCGCCTGCACCAGGCGCAGGTCGAACTCGTCCCGGTTGACCAGGCCGAACAGCATCCGCCGGGACCGACGCGTCCGGGTGAACCGCCCGTCGTAGGCGAAGGTGACGGCGTGCACGCGGTCCTGCAGCGGCAGCCGGAAGTCGGGCGGCAGGCTGTCCCGGGACGGGCCGATGATGCCGCCGCCGCAGGTCTTGTAACGGGGGTGCTCGGCCTTGTCGAGGAGCAGCACCCGCCGGCCCTGGACGGCGGCGGCGTGCGCGGCCGAGGCTCCGGCCGGTCCGGCACCGACCACCACGACGTCCCAGACGCCGTCGAGCGGCTCGGGCGCCGACCGGCCGACCCTCGGCGCGGTCTCGGCTTCGGTCTCGGCTTCGGTCCCAGCCTCGGTCGCGGCTTCGAACACCGTCTCGGTCCCGGCCTCGGGCACCGTCCCGGTCTCGGACACCGACTCGGGCGTCCCCTCGGACGCCTCGCCTGACGGCTGACCTGACGACCGGCCTGACGGCCGTCCGGACACCTCGGCGTCGAGCGGCGAGGCCTCGGTGTCGAGTGGGCTGCGGGAATCGGAGCTTCCGGAGTCAGTCACGTCGAGCAATCCTATGCGTCCGCCGGACCCGCCGCTGGCCGCGCCGCCCCGAACGCCAGACCGAACCCAGACCGAACCCAGATCGAACCCGGGCCGAGCCCGGGCCGAGCCCGGGGCGATCCCGGGGCGATCCATCGGACCGATCCACCAGACGGTGCGCCGGGCGGGATCGCCGGGTAAAACCACCCGATCGGACTGTTCGAGTCCGCCTATGATCGGCGGTACCCAAACCGCCCCCTCCGCCCGCACCACCCCTCGGGCGAAGCCTTCCCCTCGGAGCCCCGATGTCACAGCCGCTGGCCGACGCCGTCCGGTCCCTGATGGACCGTGCCCGCACCGACCTCGCCGAACTGGTCGCCTTCCCCTCGGTCGCCGACCCGCGCCAGTTCCCGGTCGAGGAGTGCGAGAAGGCCGCCCGCTGGGTCGCCGACGCCTTCGCCGCCGAAGGCCTGACCAACGTCCAACTGCTGGACACCCCGGACGGCACCCAATCCGTCTACGCCGAACTGCCCGGCCCCCAGGGCGCGCCGACCGTGCTGCTCTACTCGCACTACGACGTCCAGCCCCCGCTCGACGAGAACGCCTGGCTCAGCCCCGCCTTCGAACTGACCGAGCGTGACGGCCGCTGGTACGGGCGCGGCGCCGCCGACTGCAAGGGCAACATCCTGATGCACCTGACCGCACTGCGGGCGCTGCGGCAGGCGTACGGCGACGGCTACCCGGTCGGCCTGAAGATCATCGTCGAGGGCTCGGAGGAGCAGGGCACCGGCGGCCTGGAGCGCTACGCCGAGGCCCACCCCGAACTGCTCGCCGCCGACGCCATCATCATCGGCGACACCGGCAACTTCGCCCCCGGCCTGCCCACCGTGACCGCCTCGCTGCGCGGCATGACGGTCGTCGAGGTCGCGGTCACCACCCTGGCCGGCAACCTGCACTCCGGCGCCTTCGGCGGCGCCGCCCCGGACGCGCTGCAGTCGCTGGTCCGGATGCTCGCCTCGCTGCACGACGAGCACGGCGACGTCGCGGTGGCCGGACTGACCGGCGGCCAGACCTGGAGCGGTGTCCAGTACCCGGAGGAGCAGTTCCGCTCCGACGCCAAGGTGCTCGACGGCGTCGCCCTGACCGGCACCGGTACCATCGCCGACCGCCTGTGGGCCCGCCCCGCGATCACCGTCCTCGGCATCGACGCCCCGCCGGTGATCGGCGCCACCTCCTCCGTCCAGGCCGCCGCCAAGGCCCTGGTCAGCCTGCGCGTCCCGCCGGGCAACGACCCGACCGCCGCCCAGGACGCGCTGGTCGCCCACCTGGAGGCGCAGGTCCCGCTCGGCGCCCGTCTGACCGTCGAACGCCAGGGCACCGGCGCCCCGTTCAACGCCGACACCACCGGCCCGGCGTACGAGGCGATGGGCGAGGCCATGGCCGAGGCCTTCGGCACCGAGATGGTCGCCTCCGGCGAGGGCGGCTCGATCCCGCTCTGCAACACGCTGCGCTCGCTCTACCCGAAGGCCGAGATCGTGCTGATCGGCGTCGAGGAGCCGACCACCCAGATCCACGCGGTCAACGAGAGCGTCGACCCGCAGGAACTGGAGCGGATGGCCCTCTCCGAGGCCCTGTTCCTCCGCCGCTACGCCGAACTGCGCTCGGTCTGACGCGCGTTGGTCCGGGGGGCGCCCCGCGGGGGGCCCCGGCCCCCGCCCCCCCCCCCCGCCCCCGCGGGGGGCGCCCCCCCCCCCCCCCGCACACACCCCCCCCCCCCCCCCCCCCCCCCCCCC
>NZ_JBHWIO010000039.1:0-4737 GCF_042732075.1 Kitasatospora sp. NPDC059812 | reverse complement strand
GCCAGACCCGCCCCAGTTCCCCACCGCCCCTCCGCCCACCTGCGCTGGTTCCCGGGCGGGTTGCGGCGGGCCCCGCCGTGGGCGGCCCCCGGCACCGGCCGCCCGCCCCGGAACCTGCGGGCGGCACCCGTCACCACCGCGTAACCGACCGCACCCACCGCGAGCCCGGCCCCGGCGCCGAAGCAGAACTCCGGGATCAGGTTCCGCCGCAGCGGGGCCAGCCGGTGCAGCACTCCGGCCGCCGTCGCCGCGCCCAGGGCCGTGACGGCGGCCCGGCGCGCCCGGGGAGCGAGTGCCACGGCCGGGCGGACCGACTCCACGCCCCGCACCGCCCGCACCGCCCAGCCCGCCATCGCGGCCAGGGCCAGCGCCGAACTGCCGTACTGCAGCGCCGAGTAGAGCGGAACCCCGGCCACCTCCCGGTCCAGCACCGGCAGCAGCCGGACACCCAGCCGGCCCTCGTGGGTGAACGCGTCCCAGCCGACGTGGGTGGCCGCACCGATCGCCGCCGACGCCGCGAACCACGCCGCCCCCGTACCCGCCCCGCCTCCGGCGGGCCGCCGGACCGTCAGCGCCTCGGCCGCGCCCGCCCACCGGTCGGGCAGCAGCGCCACCAGCGGCGCGCGCAGCAGACCGTGCCAACCTGCCACCAGCGCGCCCGCGATCGCCACGTCCAGCGTCGGCACGGCCCACCAGCGGTGCGTCAGACCGCCGTGGCCGTACACCCCGGGCAGCAGCGACTCGGCGAAGAACGGGACGTCGGGCGCCATCGATCCGGCGACCAGCGCCGAGGCGACCAGCGGCCCGCGCTCCCCGGCGGCGCGCAGCAGGGGCAGGACGGCGGCGGGGTGGCTCAGTGTGAACGGCATGTCCCCATCCTCCCGCCCCTGCCGGGCCATCAGCCAACGCCCGGGGACAGCGGCCAACACCTCTGGACCGCCCGGCACCCGGGCTCGTCAGGCGCCCCGGGCGGCTACGCCGCGTCCGCCGTGCTGGCCAGGCCGAGCGCGACCCGGCGGCCCGCCTCCAGGTAGCGCAACTCGCCGCTGCGGCGGGCGTCCAGGGCGGCGGCGAGGCGGCGGTAGCGGCTCGGGGGCAGCAGGTCGGCGGCCTCGTCCAGGGTGACGAAGCGCCAGTCGCGCAGCTCCTCCGCCTGGAGCAGCAGGTTCTGGCGGGCGGCGGCGTCCAGTTGGCCGCCGTCGTACATCAGGCGCAGGCCGCCGCGGCGCGGGCCGGTGCGCGGCTCCCAGTCGACGGCGAGCAGGCGCAGCCCGGTCGGGTCGAGCCGCAGGCCCAGTTCCTCGGCGGTCTCGCGCAGGGCCGCGTCGGTGGGGGCCTCACCGCGTTCGACCACGCCTCCGGGGAAGTCCCAGTCGGGTTTGTAGACCGGGTCGACCAGCAGGACGCGGTCCTGTTCGTCGAAGAACAGGACCGCGGAGGCCACGGTGTCCCCCGTCGGGTCGGGGGTCTGGACGATCGGGCAGCGGGCGGCGCCGACGCGGACCAGTTCGGCGATCCGGTGGGCGGTCTCGCGGGGGGTGAGCTCGCTGGTGTCGAGCATCCGGGCGTCCTCGACCAGCCAGCGCCGGGCGGCTCGGTAGCGGGCCACGTGCTCGAAGCACCACATGCGGACCCGCTCGCTGGCCTCCGGATCTCCCGGGCACTCGTCGCGGTGGGCGATGCGGTGACGCAGGATCGTTTCTTCTGGGTCCAGGACGAAGTGGTGCACCGCTATGCCGTGGGAGGCGAGGTCGCCGAAGATCTCGTCCCGGTAGTCCTCCCTGAGCAGGGTCATCGGGACCACCAGCGGGCCCGCGACCTCGCTGAGCAGCGCGGCCGCCGTCTCGGGGACGAGCCGGCGCCAGGCCGCCAGGTCCTGGAAGTCGGACACCGTCGCCAGCCGGTCGGCGGGGAGCATCCGGCGCAGGCCGAAGCCCACCAGCTCGGGATCGAAGAGCACGCTCCCGGGCAGCAGTTCCACCAGCTCGCGGCAGGCACTCGTCTTGCCCGCCCCGAATGTGCCATTGACCCAGACGATCACAACGTCCCCTGCCCTCGACTTGCCCCGATGCCGTTCGCACCGGGCAGCGCCCCCGTCGGCCGAACCAGCGCCACCCGTGGTGGTACCCGCGCCACGCCGCTCCCCATACCTCCCCGTCGCGCCCGCCGTTGCGCCCCACCCCGCCCCTTGACAGGGGCATGTGCCCAGGCCAGCCGCCTTCCGGGAGAAATATGTAGACCGGTCTACATCAAAGTTGCACCCTGCTCACACCCTGCGCGCACAGGAAGTCGGCCTGCCCGACTTCCTGTGCGCCATCATCACCCCAGATCACCTCGCATCACCCTCTCCACCCGACTATGTAGACCGACCGACAGATTTCTCCCGGCAATCTCTAGACCGGTCTGCATAATTCAGTAGACCGGTCGACATATTCTTCCCCGCGCTCCTCGCGCGCCCCCCAGCGCCCGCTTGCGCCGCGCGCACCCCAGCACGTACAGAGGAACGATGAAGCTGCTCCCAGTCGGCCGCGTCATCGTCATCGGCTCGGTCAACGCCGACCGCATCCTCCGCTGCCCCGTCCTCCCCGCCCCCGGCGAGACCGTCCTCGCCACCGCCGCCACCCAGGGGTTCGGCGGCAAGGGCGCGAACCAGGCGGTGGCGGCGGCGCGCATGGGCGCCGCCGCCCACCTGGTCGCGAAGGTCGGGCGCGACGCCGACGGCGAAGCCGCGCTCACCGACCTGCGCGGCGCGGAGGTCGAGACGGGCTCCGTGCTCACCCACCCCGACGCGCCGACCGGGCAGGCGATCGTCATGGTCGACCCCGCCGGCGAGAACAGCATCGTCGTCGTCCCCGGCGCCAACGCCCACCTGACCGCCGCCGAGGTCACCGCCGCACTCGCCCGCCTACACCTGCTCCCCGTCGACGTACTCCTCACCAGCGGCGAGGTCCCCGAGGAGTGCATCCGCGCGACCGCCGCCGCCCTGCCGGCCGACGGCACCCACTGGGTGCACAACGCCGCCCCGGCCGGCTCGCTCCCCGACACCGGTCCGACCGGACGCCGCCCCCTGGTCGTCGCCAACGCCGTCGAGGCCCGCCAGCTGACCGGCGCCCCCACCGTCGAGGAGGCGGCCCGGGCCCTCGCCCGCCGCGCCGACGGCGTCGTACTCACCCTCGGCAGCGAGGGCGCGCTGGTCGCCACCGAGGGACGGTCGGCCCGACTCCCCGCCCCCGCCGTCCAGGTCGTCGACACCACCGGTGCCGGCGACGTCTTCTGCGGCGCCCTCGCCGCCGGACTCGCCCGCGGCGCCTCCCTCCCCGCCGCAGCCGCCACCGCCGTGGCCGCCGGCGCGTTCGCCGTCACCGCCCTGGGCGCCCGTGGCGCCCTCCCCCGCCCGACCGACCTCTGACCAGCCACTGCCCGACGGCGCCGGGCGGGCCAGGCGGACCAGGCCGGCCGGGCCGGGCCGGGCGGACCAAGCAGGCCGGGCGGGCCCAGCCTGCCCCGAACAGGGGCACCCGGGCCACAACTCCCGAACGCCCCCGCCCACTTGTCTAGCACTCGACCTACGGCCGGCCCATGTACGACGGGTAGTAGCCGCTGCTGATCCCCGAGATCCGGATCAGCGTCCCCGGCCGCGCCGCCTCGACGTACTGGTTGTTGCCCAGGTAGATCGCCACGTGCTGGATGCCCCGCTTGGTGCCGTTGGGAGACCAGAACAGCAGGTCGCCCCGGCGCAGCTGGCCGGCACTGATGGGCGTGGTCGCCGCGTACTGGTCGTTGGCCACCCGCGGCAGGTTCACCCCGCCGCGCCGGAAGGCCTGCTGCACGAGGCCCGAGCAGTCGTACCCGTCCGGCCCGTTGCCCGCGGTCCGGAACGGCTTGCCCAGCTGGCTCAGCGCGAACTGCACGGCGGACTCGATGCCCTGGTCACCCGCCACCGCACCAGCGGCCGAGCCCGACGAGGACGACCCGGACGATCCGGACGATCCGGACGACCCGGACGACCCGGACGATCCGGACGGCGACGGGGACCCGCCGCCCGTCCGCGCCACGTACACGTCGTAGTGCGTGGTCCAGCGCCACTCCCCCTTGCTGTTCTTGAACCAGTACCGCGACCCGTCCCACCCCTGCTTGATCCCGCCGCTCGACTTCGCACCCGTCGACGAGGACTTCGCCGCGGAGGAGGATCCGCCCCCTGTCCGCGCCACGTACACGTCGTAGTGCGTGGTCCAGCGCCACTGCCCCTTGCTGTTCTTGAACCAGTACCGCGAGCCGTCCCACCCGGCGTGCGCCGGTGCCGACTCGGCGGCCGCGGGGCTGACGCCGGGGCCGACGCCGATCACACCCGCACCGGCCACGATCACGGCCACCATGCCTATCCCCCGGCGCACCCGCGCGGCCCGCGAGGGACGGACGGGGCGGACGGGGCGGACGTCAGCCGCCCGCTGGTCGGCGGTGGCGGCAGCGTGCTGCCCGGTCGGTTCGTCGGCGGCACCCGGCGCGCCGGTGTTGACGGTGGTCATCCTGCTGTCTTCCCTCACTGCTGCGAACTGCCGCCACGGGGGCGGCTGCGGAATCGGCTACGGACACGCACGTCCCGGTGAGACGGCACGTACGGCTCGGCAGACCCCCGGGCGGGGGGGGGGGGGGCGGGGGCCTCGGCGCGCGCGCCGGGGGGGGGCGCGGCCGCGCGCGCGGGCGCTGGGGCCGCGGGGACCGGGGGGCGGGGGGGGC
>NZ_JBHWIO010000038.1:60298-74347 GCF_042732075.1 Kitasatospora sp. NPDC059812 | reverse complement strand
GGCGCCGGCCGTGCTGACCGCCGGGGCCCTCACCATCGACCCCCTGCGCCACGAGGTCACCGCCGACGGACGGCCCGTCAGCTGCACGCCCGGCGAGTTCCGGCTGCTCCAGGTGTTGGCCGCCCAGCCCGGCCGGGTCTTCACCCGGGCCCAGCTGCTGGAGCACCTGCACGGCATCGACCGGTACATCACCACCCGGACCGTCGACACCCACGTGATGAACCTGCGCCGCAAGATCGAGCCCCAACCGCGGCGCCCCACCCGCCTGCTGACGGTCTACGGCATCGGCTACAAGCTCGCGGAGGGGCCGCGCGGTGCGTCATGACGCCCCGCCGCGCCGCAGCCTGCTGGTCCGGCTGCTCGCCCTCTCCGCCCTGGTCTCGCTCTGTTCGATCGCCGCGACGGCCTGGCTGACCGCCCGCACCACGACGGGCGCGATCAGGCAGGAGCAGCGCCAGGTCCTCGCGGACCAGGCCCGGATCTACCACGAACTGCTCGGCTACGCCGCGACCCACCCCGACTGGACGGGTGCGGAGAGCACCGTGCGGCGGCTCGCCGCCGACACCGGGCAGCGCATCCTGCTGACCACTCCGCGCTTCGAGCCGGTCGTCGACTCCGCGGCCGCCGTACCCGGGTCACCGCCGTCGGCCGCCACCGCACTCGGGTCACCGGGCGCCACACCGTCGGCCGCCACGCCGTCGGCGCCGCCCCCGGGCGCCGCCGACCGGACGGTGCTGCCCCGGACGCCCACCACCACCGTCGACCCGCTCTCCGTCGACCTCGCCATGCTGCCCGACGCCCCGGCCGACCGGATCGACGCCCGCGCCGTGGGCCCGTTCCGGCTGACGACCGCCGAGCGCGCGGCCATGGAGGAGGCCGCGCGGAACCGGGCCGGCTGCCTGCGGTCGGAACTGGGCGTCGAGGCGACCGTCACCGACGACGCCGCCGGCCGCCCCGTGGTGAGCGTCCCCGGTGGCCGGCCGCTCGGCGTGCGCTGCGCGCCCCCGCTGGTGCTGGACGCCCCGACCCGCACCGAGAGCGCCGCCCTCGCCGACCTCACCGCGCTCGTCAACGCCTGCCTGGAGCGCCAGCAGATCCGGCCCGTGACGCTGTCCCTGGGGCTGCAGTGGGCCCCGGCCCGCGACCGGGAGCAGGAGCAGGTGATCTCCGCCTGCCTCGCCAACTCCCGCCGGCAGCAGCTCGTCCGGTACGTGGCGCCGCCTGTGCTGCTGTTCGTCGGCGCGCCCGCCGGCGCGGCGGACCAGGCCCCCGCGCTGTCGGCCCCGCACCGCGGGCGGGTCGCCGAGGTCGCCGCGCTGGTGCTGGTGGTCACCGTGGCGATCACCACGATCGTCGGCCTGCGGCTCTCCCGGCCGCTGAACGCGCTCACCCGCGCCGCCCGGCGGATGGCCGACGGGGACCTCTCCGCCCGGGTGTCCGCGACCGGCCGCGACGAGATCGCCGGACTCGCCGCCGCCTTCAACGCCATGGCACAGCGCCGCGAACAGCTGGAGGAACTGCGCCGGGCGATGGTCGGCGACATCGCGCACGAGCTGCGCACCCCGCTCAGCAACATCCGGGGCTGGCTGGAGGCCGTCGAGGACGGCGTCGTCACCGCCGACGGCGCCCTGACGAGTTCGCTGCTGGAGGAGGCCCTGCAACTCCAGCATCTGATCGACGACCTGCGGGACCTCGCCGACGCCGACGCCGGTGAACTGGCCCTGCACCGCGAGCCCGTGGACGTCGAGGACCTGCTGGCCCAGGTCGCCACCGCGCACGGCGCCCGGGCACAGGCGTCGGGCGTGGCCCTGGTCGTCGACACCGCCGACGCTCCAGCCGGGTGCGAGGTGTTCGCCGACCCGGTGCGCCTGCGCCAGCTGGTGGGCAACCTGGTCGCCAACGCCGTCCGGCACACCCCGGCGGGCGGCACGGTCACCCTGCGGACCCGCCCGGAGGCCGACGCCCTGCTGATCGAGGTCGCCGACACCGGTGGCGGCATCGCCGAGGCGGACCTGCCGTTGGTGTTCGAACGCTTCTGGCGGGCCGACAAGTCCCGCAACCGGCAGAGCGGCGGCAGCGGTCTGGGCCTCGCCATCGTCCGCAAGCTCGCCGAGCTCCACGGCGGCGGCGTCCACGCGGCCAGCAGCCCCGGCGCGGGCGCGGTGTTCACCGTGCGCCTGCCCGCTCCGGCGGCCGCCGGGTACGGGGGCTGAGCGGGCCGATAGCTAAATCATCGACATATGTTTGCCATTGATCTATGCTCACGGTCATGGCTAACCGTCAACTACAGGAGCCGACCCGGCTCGTGCTCACCGCGCTCGCCGATGCCCCGCGGCACGGCTACGCGATCGTCCAGGAAGTCCTGGCCATCTCCGACGGCCGGACCAAGCTGCTCACCGGCACGCTCTACACCGCGCTGGACCGGCTCCTCCAGCAGGGGCTGATCCGGATCGACCACGAGGAGGTCGTCGGTGGCCGGATGCGGCGCACCTTCGCCCTCACCGAGGACGGCCGGGACGTCCTGGGCGCGGAGACGGCGCGGCTGCGGGCCGGAGTCGTCGAGGCCGAGCGCAGGCTCGCGCTCGGGCGGGGGCCGCGCCTCGGGGCGCTCCGGCTGAGCGGCGGTGCGGCATGACCGCGCAGCAGGCCGGGGCGCTGCCCGGCAGGCTCCCGCTGATCGGCATCTACCCCGCCGCCTACCGGGCCTCGCACGGTGAGGAGATCGCCGCCGTCTTCGCCGAGTCCGTCGAGGGCGCCGACCGGCGCACCGTGCTGCGCGAGTGGGTCACCCTGGCCGCGCACGCCGCCCGGCTGCGGACCCGGCTCAGCTCCGGAGACCCCGCGGGCCGGGCGCTCGCCGGCGCCGCGCCGTACCTGCTGGCCGGCGGGGCGGCGCTGGCCTTCGTCCAGCTGCTGATGGGCCTCTTCATCAGGGAGCCGCACTCCGAACTGATGGGCCTGCACACCACGGCCGCGTCCGCGGTGGGCGTGGTGCAGACCGTCCCCTGGCTCCTCGCGCTGCTCGGCGCCGGCCTCGGGCACTGGGGCGCCGCCCGCGTCCTGGTGCTGGTCGGCGTCCTCGCCCGGATCGGCGCCGCGGTCGGCTATTTCGTCCACCCGGCCGGGGTGCTCTTCCTGTCCCTCTACCAGCTGCCCCTCTGGCTCCTGCTCGGGGTGCCGCTGCTCATCGCCCCGCCCGACGGCGTCGACCAGCGCGTCCGCGCCCGGGTCGGGACGGTCGTCGCGGCGGGTGCCATCGTGCTGCCGATGAGCGCGCTCGTCCTCGCCTGGCCCTGGCGCGAGTTGGAGGACTACTCCGAGGTCATCTTCCCGCGCAGCACCCAGATGCTGCTCGACGCGTCGTCGGCCTGGCCCGCCGTGGTGATGGCGATCGCCTTCTTCGTCCACTTCGCCGCCCGCCGGCCCGACCGGCCGCGCGCCGTCGGCGTGGCGCTGGCCGCCCTCCCCTGGGCGGTCATGCTCCCCGCGCCTTACTACTGGGCGCTGCCGCGCGACCTCGCCGACCTCGGGCGCAACCTCGCGGTCGTGGTCGGTCTGCTGGCTGTCGCCGCCACCCTCGCCGCGTTCAGCCGCACCCTGGCCGCCTCCCGGAACCCGGAGCCGGTCGAGCCGGCCTGACCGCGCAGGCGGTGCCCCGAACTGACCGCCGGTGTCGGGCCGGCCGGTCCGAGGATCCCCGAGTCCCTTCTTCCGGAAGGGGCTCGGGGATCTTTCGGCGTCGGTCCTCGGCGGTCGGGCGGTCCGTCCTCGGCGATCGGTGCGCGGTGGCCGGTCCTCAGCGGTCGGCGGAGAAGCCGTTGATGACGCTCAGGGCGCTCAGGGTGCTCAGGGCGCCGAAGCCGCCGTCCGCGCAGACCGGTTGGAGCTGGACGTCGCCGACGATCTGGAAGAGCTTCTCGGCCGGGTCGGCGGCCGTGGGGTTGCAGACGGGCTGGCCGACGCAGTGGTGGATGGCGGCCACGCCGTCGCCGGTGACGGCGGGGGAGGCGGTGGTGCAGAAGGTCACCACGCCGATCTTCGCGGGGTTCGGCCCGTCGGGGTCGTGCAGCTTCCACGTGCCGGAGGTGGTGGAGGCAGCGACGTTGCCGCCGCACTGCCCCGCGGCGGCGGCGGGTGCGGCGGGCGGCGGTCCGGGATGCGCCGGCGCGGTGCGCGGGAGGGCGTACGGGGCGCGGGAGCCGCGACTGGGGAAGCGCTGTGCACCGCTTGACCGGGGGGCGCCGGGGAGGGCGAGGGGCGCCGGGGAAGGGGCGCCGGGGGCGCCCTGGGAGAGGGGCGCCGGGGAAGGCGGGCGGATCAGGTGGTCGAGCCTCTTCGGAGGTGCTGGAGGCAGTCGGCGATCTCGGCGGGGGTGGAGGGGCCGAGGGCGTCGGCGAGGCGGCCGTGGTGGAGGAAGACGACGCTGTCCGCGCACGCGGCGGCTTCCGGGTCGGTGGTGACGAGGACCGCCGTGAGGTCGAGGGCGCGGACCGCGCGGCGGAGTGAGGCGCCGATGGCGCGGGCGAGTTCGGGCGAGTCGTCGTGGCCGGGGGTGTCGACCAGCAGCAGGCGCGGTGAGCCGGCCAGCAGCCGGGCCAGCATGGCGTTGTGCTGCTGGACCCGGCCCAGCCTCCGGAGCGGCCGCCGCCAGAGCCACAGTCGGGTGACCCGGCTGATCTGCCAGGCCTGGCGGCGGCCGAGTGCGGAAACACCCGGGTCGACGAATTCACGAACCGTCACATTCGGGTGGACTGGCTCGTGTTGGCCCCAGAGCGCACCGACGGAACCCCGTCCACCGTCGGCCCAGTGGACCGTTCCGGTGGACGGGGTGGTGACGCCGGCCATGCACTCCAGGAGTGCTGTGGTGCTGGCGCGTTCGTCTCCCATGACGGCACAGAAGCGGCCTTTTCGTACGCCGAGTGAGAACTCGCGCAGGACCGCTGTGGGACCGTTCGTGCCCGGGTGGATTTTCGACACGTTTTCCAGCGTGACGGCACAGTCTGGGGCGGCTTCCCGCTCAGCTGGTCCACCTCCCATCATGAATCCGCTCCCAGGCTTCCGTAAATGATGCGTGCGGCGACAAGGCATCGTGCGTGCATGCCCAGAACCTACTCGCTCGTAATGGGTTTAGGCCATGCTGCCCGCATCCGTATGTATGGTGCACTTTCCTAGACCATCCGTGTCGGATCCAGATCGCTCCTCGGGGCGTGTTGCGGGTTCGTTACTTCGGGAATCGTCGGTATAGGGCGAATTGTCAGACGAGTGGATCCCCACGAAGAAGCGCCCCGCCCAGGGGGGTCAGGGTGTGGTGCACTTTGTTGAGCGAGCGCAGGGTGGTGATAAGGCCGGCCGCCCGCAGGACGGCGGTGTGCTGGCTCGCGGCGGCGGTGGAGATGCCCACCAGCTCGCCGACCTCGGTGGTGGTGCAGGTGGTCGTCAGCACCTGGAGGACGGCCGCCCGGGTGCGCCCCAGCAGGGCGCCCAGGGCCTGGTCGCCGTCGGGCGCCGGGTCCCACAGGTTCTCCCGGTCGCGCGGGACGGGGATCGGGTAGAGCAGCAGCAGGGGCCGGTCGCCCTGCTGTTCGACCAGGATCGGAGACCGGGAGAACAGGAACAGCGACGGTGCTATCTCCAGGCCGGTCGACTCCAGTTTGATGTCGTGCCCCGTCCCGGGGACCTCCAGCACCGGGGGGCGCCAGCGGATCGCCGGGTGCAGGGTGCTGAGCAACTGGTCGACGCCGCCGCTCATCATGATCTGGGCCCGGGCGTTCCGGTCGACTTCGAGCAGGGTCGACACCTGGTTCCAGTACGGCTCCACGGCGATCCGGTGGAATGTCTCCAGATCGCGCAGGACCCGCGGTCGGAATTCGTTCCCGGATCCGGCCGTGGAGGAATTTTCGAGAATTCGGTAGAGATCCGGGAAAGGGCGGACGGTGCGGGCGAGTTCGGCCAGCGCCCGGCCGTCCCGTTCACCCGCGACCCGGCGTCGCCAGGAATGGAAGACGGGGCCTCCGCCGCCCGTCGCGAAGGTTTCGAGGGCGCACAGCGCCTCTCTCATCGGATCCAGATGGGCGGCCGACGATACTTTGGCCAGGCTCGCCGGACTGAAGAATATGCGTCGCATTGCTGTTTTCCCCCTTGAAGTTCCGATGCTGTCGCGATCGGAGGTCATCGGTCTCAGGCCGGCATCGCTGCCGCTTCGATCACGCCCTCGGTCGCACAGTTCGGTCCGTCGGGGAGAATGGGGTAGAAGAGCGTCGGTCCGTCGGCAATGGTGTGGTCGTCCACCAGGACCGGGGAATCGGGTGCCAGGAAGTAGGACGGCGCAATGGTCAGCCCGACCTCCTCCAGTTGCACGTCCTCGTTCTGTCCGGGTATCTCCAGCGAGCAGGTGGAGAGCCGGACGGTCGGGTGAAGAGTGCTCAGCAGGCTGCGGGCGCCGCAGTCCTGGAGGATTTCCAGCCGCTTCTTCCGGTCGCTCTGAACGGTGAGGGAGATCACGTCCCAGTGCGGGGCGACCATGATGCGGTAGAAGGACTCCAGGTCCCGGAGCAGGCGCAGGTCGGCGCCGTTCCCGGAGTGCCGGGCGCGCCGGACTATGGTGTCCATGTCGGGGAACGGGCGGATGGTCCGGGCGAGTTCGACGAGCCGCTGGGTGGAGCCGAGCCGGTGGGTGGGACCCAGCCGGCGGGCCGGTCCGACGGGACGGGTTTTATGCCATCGGAGCCGGCGTTTCGCCTGGCGGTGCCGGGAAGAGAGCAGGTCCAGGGCGAAGAGTGATTCGCTGACCCAGTCCGGGGTCGGCATGATACGCGTTCTCAACAGGCTTGCCGACGTGAAGTGCAGACGTGGCACGAGTCCCCCATGAATGCCGTTGATGTAGGCGGGTCGGGAGCCGGGATCCACGGTGAGGTGGATGGTCGATCGTGCGTGACCGCAAGTTCGACATGGCCATGCCCGTTCCCGTACCGACTACGCTACGTGGCGCTTTAGGGGGGTGACAGTCGAGTCTTCGCCAGTTCGAAGGTGCAGTTCTCTGCACCTGATCCGGATAGCGGACTCGACTCGGTTCGACCGCCCCCTGACGGGTCGTGCGACCCGTGGGGCGGGTGGGGTGAGAGGGGCCTGTGGGGCCGGAGTCGCGCCGGACGTGGGTCCGCGCTCTCGGCCTACCTGCCAAGAGCGCGGAAGTTCCTCAGGCGCGGATTCGATCTGCTCGTCAGATCGTGATAAGCACGTTGATCAGAACACCAACGGCGACCACCGCGAGGACGACCCAGGGCCACATCGGGCGTTCCTTAGTGGGCTTCCAGCCGCTCGAATCGGGCATGACTGCTCCTGGCTTGTATTGGTACGGGGAGATTTACGGCCGGGCCCCCCGGAAGACGGGGGACCCAACGAGGGGCCCGGCCAAGGGAATCGGTGGGGGAACTGTTAGTGCCCTGTTCACCGATTCCGGTCTGTGGTCACCGTGCGCTCGCTGGGAGCCTCAACGGTGACGCTGGTTCGGAAGCCCAGTCATCACGGGTAGTCGTGGTGGTCGAGGCAGGTCTGGCGCAGTTCCTTGATGCGGTCGTTCTGCTCACCGATGTATCCGACCACGGTGCGCACCGCACCCTTCTCGCGGATGTCGGCGTTGCGCATCTTGTCGGCGGTCGACTGGATCGCATTGCGGAGCTTGTCGTCCCCGGCCTGCTTGGCCAGCCCGTCGAGCTCGTCGGCCCGTGCCCGCATCTTCTTGCGGGCCTCCTCCACGTTGTCCGGGAACGGATCGGTGAAGGTCTTGCCGAAGATCTTCGCGCACAGCTCGATCCGGTCGGCGGCCTTGGTACTGACCTGGCAGGCGGACGTTCCGGCGCCGACCAGGAGGACGGCGGCCAGGGTCAGCACGACCGTCCTGCTCCGCCGGTGTCCGGGTTCGGCCCCGTGGCTCCTGCGCATCGGGTACATGCTTCCTCCCTGGGTCCCGTGGGATCCGATGATCTTCTGCCCGTCGTCCCGGCGTTGGTTCCGCCTTCGATGACTCCATCCTGAACCCGGGCGCCGCCGATTTCATGGGGGCTTACTTCCGATCCGAGGTGCAGTTCTCTGCACCTTTCTTCGTGCACGTGATCGCCTGTGCTGGGCGTTTTCGCACCGGCTTAAAGACGTGGTGGGCGGCGGGTGGCGCCATGGAGGCTGAGGTCCGTACGGCCGGGACGGCATGCGGTGGCCGGGGTTCCGCCCCAAGGCCGTAGTGCACGGACAGCGCAGGGGAGAGAGGGACGACGATGGGCCCAGCACGGACACTCGCGGAGAAGCTGTGGGAGCGCCACGTCGTGGCCTCCCGGCCCGGCGGACCGGACCTCCTCTACATCGACCTCCACCTCACCCACGAGGCCACCTCCCCGCAGGCCTTCGACGGGCTGCGGCTGGCCGGCCGCAGCGTCCGGCGGCCGGGGCTGACCCTGGCGCTGGAGGACCACAACGTCGCCACCACGGCGACCGCGGTGCTCGACCCGGTCAGCCTGGTCCAACTGGACACGCTGCGCCGCAACTGCGCCGAACAGGGCGTCGAGCTCTACTCGGTCGGCCACCGGCGGCAGGGGATCGTGCACGTCGTCGGACCCGAACTCGGCCTGGTGCAGCCCGGCATGACGATCGTCTGCGGGGACAGCCACACCGCCACGCACGGCGCGTTCGGCGCGCTCGCCTTCGGCATCGGCACCAGCGACGTGGAGCACGTCCTGGCCACCCAGTGCCTGGAGATCGGCCGGCCGCGCACCCTGGCCGTCGAGTTCACCGGCCAACTCCCCCCGGAGGTCGGGGCGAAGGAGATGATCCTCGCGCTGATCGCCCGGATCGGGGCCAACGGGGCGCAGGGCCACCTCATCGAGTACCGGGGCGACGCGGTGCGCGGGCTCTCCATGGAGGCCCGGATGACGCTCTGCAACATGAGTATCGAGGCCGGCGCCCGGGCCGGGATCGTCGCACCCGACGAGACCACCCTGGAGTACCTGCGCGGCCGTCCGCACGCCCCCGCCGGGGCGGACTGGGACGCCGCCGTCGCCGACTGGTCGACCCTGGCCACCGACCCCGGCGCCGTGTTCGACCGGACGGTCGTGCTCGACGTGGGCGGGCTCACCCCGCTCGTCACCTGGGGCACCAACCCCGCCCAGACCGTGCCGCTCGCCGCCGCCGTGCCCGACCCGCAGACCTTCGCCGACCCGCTCGAACGCGCCTCCGCGCAGAAGGCGTTGGCCTACATGGGCCTGCGGCCCGGAACCTCGATGCGGGACCTCGCGATCGACGTCGTCTTCGTCGGCTCCTGCACCAACGGCCGGATCGAGGACCTCCGCTCCGCGGCCGGGGTGCTGCGCGGGCGCACCGTCGCCGCCGGCACCCGGATGCTGGTCGTCCCCGGCTCGATGCAGGTGCGGGCCGAGGCCGAGGCGGAGGGGCTGCACGAGGTCTTCGCGGCCGCCGGCGCCGAGTGGCGGCTGCCCGGCTGCTCGATGTGCCTGGGGATGAACACCGACCGTCTTGAGGGTGTCGAGCGCTGCGCCTCCACCTCGAACCGTAACTTCGAAGGCCGCCAAGGGGCGCGGGCCCGCACCCACCTGGTGTCGCCCGCGGTCGCCGCCGCGACGGCGGTGGCCGGGCGGCTCGCGGCCCCGGCCGACCTGGCCTGACAGCGCCGGCCCGGCCGGAGAGAGGACAGCTGAGTATGGAACCCTTCGTCGAACACCACGGTCGCGCGGTCGCCCTGCGCCGCGACGACGTCGACACCGACCAGATCCTGCCCGCGGAGTTCTGCAAGCGGGTCACCAAGAGCGGCTACGAGGACGCGCTGTTCGCCCGCTGGCGCGCCGAGGACGGCTTCGTCCTGGAGCAGCCGCGCCACGCGGGCGCGACGGTCCTGCTGGCCGGCCGGGACTTCGGCATCGGCAGCTCCCGCGAGCACGCCGTCTGGGCGCTGCGCGACTGGGGGTTCCGCGCCGTCGTCGCCACCGGCTTCGGCGACATCTTCCGCCGCAACGCCCTCAACAACGGGCTCGTCCCGGTCGACCTGCCGACCCCCGTGGTCGAGGAGCTGATGGACCTCGCGGAGTCCGCCGAGGGCCTGCGGCTCACCGTGGACCTGCGGGCCGGCCTGCTGCGCCGGCCGGGCGGCGAGCACCCGTTCACGGTCGACGCGCGGGCCCGGGCCCGGCTGCTCGAAGGGCAGGACGTGATCGCGGAGACCCTGCTCAGGACCGGGGACATCGAGGCGTACGAGGCGGGCCGCCCGTCCTGGCTGCCCGAGATCCCGCGCGGCGCCTTCGACCTGGCCGAGCAGCGGCTCCAGGGCGAAGCGCCGCTCCAGACCGAACAGCGGCTGCGGACCGACGCCGCGGGAGTGAGCCGATGAGCGCCACCACGCACCATGACACCCCGGCCCGCCGCGCCCTGGGCGCCGAGCGGGTCGCCGGACTGCCCGGCGGGGGGCTGGCCGCGCTGCTGCTGGAGGGGCTGCCGCCGGACACCGTCGACCTCGCCGTCGGCACCCCGGCCTACCCCGACACGCCGCCCGGGCTGGTCGAGGCGGCGGTGGCCGCGCTGCGGGCCGGCGTCCACCAGTACCAGGACCCGGCCGGGCTGGCGCTGCTGCGCGAGCGGATCGCCGCGGCCCTGCCCGGCGCCCCCGACCCGGGCTCCGAGATCACCGTCACCGTCGGCGGCAGCGAGGGGCTGGCCGTCGCCCTGCTCTCGTTCGTCGACCCCGGCGACGAGGTGATCGTGTTCGAGCCCTTCTACGAGAACTTCCTCAGCGCCATCGCCCTCACCGGCGCCCGCCCGCGCCCGGTCCGGCTGCGGGAGCCCGACTGGAGCGTCGACCCGGACGAGCTGGCCGCGGCCTTCGGACCGCGCACCCGCGCCGTCATCGTGAACAGCCCGGCCAACCCGACCGGCGTCGTCCTGGAGCGCGGCACCCTCGACCTGCTCGCCGAGCTGTGCCGGCGCTGGGGCACCGTGGTGATCTCGGACGAGGTGTACGCCGGGTACGTCTACGAGTCGGCCGGCTACCGCTCGGTCGCCGAGATCGAGGGCCTGGCCGACCGGTCCGTGGTGGTCGGCAGCCTCTCCAAGAGCCATGCGATCAGCGGCTGGCGGCTCGGCTTCCTGCGCGCGGCGCCGGAGCTCACCGCCCTGCTGCGCAAGGTGCACGTGGCCACCACCGGCGGCGCGGCGGCCGCGCTCCAGCACGCCGCCGCCAACGCGGACCTGCTGCTGCCGGAGCGCTGGGACCACGCGGCGGGGATGCGCGAGCGGCGCGACCGGACGGTGGCCCTGCTGCGGGACGCCGGCTTCGACTTCACGCCCCCGGCCGGCGGCTGCTACGTGCTGGCCCGGATCGACGGGCTGACCGACGAGCCCAGTCCGCGCTTCATCCGCACGCTGCTCGCCGAGACCGGTGTGCTGGTGGCGCCGGGCACCTCGTTCTTCGTCGATCCGGCCGATGGCGAGCGCTACGTCCGGATCGCCTTCAACCGTCCACTCCAGACCCTCGACACCGCTGCCGAGCGGCTTCGCGCCCGCAGCCCGCAGAAGGGAGTCACTCCGTGACAACCGCCATCAGCATCTCGACCGAAGCGCGGCACGACGGACTGGTCCTCGGGATCACCGCCGAGACCGCGGGGAACCGGCTGGTCGACCTCGGCAAGGAGCAGGGGGAGTTCATCCGCCGGCGGATCACCGAGCACGGCGCGGTCGTGCTCAGCGGCTTCGACTGGCAGGAGTGGCCGGAGCTGGACACCTTCGTCAACGCCGTCGTCGGCCGGCCGCTCGACTACACCGAGCGCTCCTCGCCGCGCACCGAGCTGCACCCCGGGGTGTTCACGGCCACCGACCACCCGGCGACCGAGGAGATCTTCCTCCACACCGAGCAGTCGTACAACCTGAACGTCCCGCGCTACCTGTTCTTCTTCTGCCGCCAGGAGTCGCCGGACGGCGGCGCCAGCCTGCTGGCCGACTGCCGCGCCCTGCACGCCGGGCTGCCCCGGGAGACCGCCGAGCGGTTCGAGCGCGAGGGCTACCTGCTCGTCCGCAACTTCCGCCCCGGCCTGGGCCTTTCCTGGCAGGAGGCGTTCGGCACCAGCGACCCGGACGAGGTCAAGGCCTACTGCGACGCCAACAGCATCGAGCTGGAGTGGCTGGAGCGCAACCACCTGAGGACGCGTCAGCTCCGCTGGGCCGTCGCCACCCACCCGGAGACCGGCGTCCGCTCCTGGTTCAACCACCTGACCTTCTTCCACGCCCGCACCCTGCGCGAGGACGTCGCCGACTTCCTGCTGGAGGAGTACGGCCCGTGGGGGATGCCCACCAACACCTTCTACGCGGACGGCAGCGAGATCCCGGACGAGGTCGTCCGGCAGCTCCAGGCCGCGTACCGGGCGCAGCAGATCGACGTCAACGTGCACACCGGTGAGGTCCTGATCGTGGACAACATCAGCGTGGCGCACGGGCGGGCCCCCTTCGTGCCGCCGCGTGACCTGTTCGTCAGCATGGCCGGGGCGCACGCGTGGTCCGAACTCCGCCCGGTGGAGCGGACGTCGGCGCCCGCGGTGGCGCTGCCGACCCCGCCGCAGTGACCTCGGGCAGTACGACGGCCGATGCCGCCGTGGCCGCGGAGCCGGGCCCTCCGCCGCTGTCCCGCAACCGCGAGTACAACGTGCTGTGGACCGCGAACATGGTCTCCCAGCTGGGGGCGCAGGGCACGCTGATCGCGTACCCGCTGCTGGTGCTCGGGCTCGGCGGCTCCGCCTTCGAGGCCTCGCTGGCCGAGTTCGCGATCGCCGGGTCGCGGGCGCTCGCGGCGCTGCCCTCGGGGGCGCTGGCCGACCGGGTCAGCCGCAAGACGCTGATGCTGGTCTCGGAGTTCGGGCGGGCCGCGGCGCTGGGCGTGCTCGCGCTGCTGGTGGCGATCGGGCACGCGCCGCTGGCGGCCATCGTGGTGGTGGCGGTGGTCGAAGGGGTGTGCACCTCGCTGTTCGGAACCGCCGACCAGGCGCTGCTGCCGAGCGTCGTGCCGTCCTCGCAACTCGCCGACGCCGTGACCCGCAACACCGCCCGCTACTACCTCGCGACCATCGTGGGCCCGGGGATCGGCGGATTCCTGTACGGCGTCCAGCGGTTGCTGCCGTTCGTCGCCCAGGCGGTGACCTCGGCGATCGCCTTCGTCACGCTGCTGTTCCTGCGGCTGCCGGCGCCGCCCGCACCGGTGTCGTCGCCCGAGGGCGAGGGCGAGGGCGAGGGTGCGGACCGGCCCGAGGGGACGTTGCAGGCGATGGCGTCGGGGCTGCGCTGGCTGCGCGGCAACCCGGCGGTGCGGGCGACCGTGCTGTTCGGCACCGCCTTCAACCTGGTGTTCAGCGGCCTGCTGATCGCCGTGGTGGTGATGGCCCAGCAGGACGGGCGGTCCGGTGCCGAGATCGGCGCCATCGGCGCCCTGGTCGGCGCGGGCGGCGTGTCGGGTGCGCTGGCGGCCGGGCGGCTGCGCCGCTCGCTCTCGCCGTTCACGGCGCTCATGGTGCTGACCTGGGCCACCGCCGTGCTGGTGCCGCTGCTCGCGGTGGTGCCGACCGGCTGGCCGTCCGGGCTGGTGCTGGGCGCGGCCGCGTTCCTCGCACCCACCGCCACCGCCCTGGTGGCGGGTCATCAGATGATGGTCACCCCCGATGAGATGCGCGGCCGGCTGGCCGGCCTGATCGGGGTCTCGATGGGCGCCGGCGCGGCGCTCGGCCCGCTGCTGTGCGGGCTGCTGCTGGAGACGGTGCACGCCGTGCCCACCGTCCTGAGCTGTGCGGCGGCGTTCCTGCTGATCGCACTCGGCGTGACCGTCACCCCCGCGGTCCGCGCCTTCCCCGCCCTGCCCGACAACCGGGAGCACCCGTCCGGGAGTTGAGGAGGGGGACGCGGGGGGGGGGGGGGGGGGGGGGCCGCCCCCCCCCCCCCGCCCCCCGGCACACCCCCCCCCCGCCCCCCCCGCCCCCCCCCCGCCCCGGGGAAACGCGCCACGCGCGCGCGCGC
>NZ_JBHWIO010000038.1:54570-60288 GCF_042732075.1 Kitasatospora sp. NPDC059812 | reverse complement strand
GGGTTTTTTGGGGCGGGGCCGCGGGGGGGGGGCGGCCCCCCCGGGCCGCCCCCCACCCCCCCACGTCTTCCTTCGGGCGTTCAGGCCCGCAGGTAGGTGAGCACGGCGAGCACCCGGCGGTGGCCGCTGTCCGGCGTGGGCATGTTCAGCTTGGCGAAGATGTTGCCGATGTGCTTGTTCACCGAACTCTCCGCGATGAACAGCATCTCGGCGATGGTGCCGTTGTTGCGCCCCTCCGCCATCAGCGCCAGGACCTCGCGCTCGCGCTGGGTCAGCGAGGACAGCGGGTCGTCGCCGGCCCGGCGGACCATCAGCTGCGAGATGACCTCCGGGTCCATCGCGGTGCCGCCGTCGGCGACCCGCTCCAGCGCGAGCAGGAACTCCTCGGCGCGCCCGACCCGGTCCTTCAGCAGGTAGCCGACCCCGGAGGCGCTCTGCGCCAGCAGCTCCGTCGCGTACGCCCGTTCGACGTACTGCGAGAGCACCAGGACGGGCAGGTTGGGCAGTTGCTTGCGGGCCTCGACGACGGCGCGCAGGCCCTCGTCCCGGAACGTCGGCGGCAGCCGGACGTCCACCACGGCGACGTCCGGGCGGTGTGCGAGCAGCGCGGGCAGCAGGTCGTCCCCGTTGTCCACGGTGACGCACACCTCGTGCCCCTCGCTGTTCAGCAGCAGGACCAGCCCCTCACGGAGCAGGGCGTTGTCTTCGGCGATCAGGATCCGCATGGAATCTCCACCTTCAGTACGGTCGGGCCCCCGGGCGGGCTGAACAGGTCGGTGGTCCCGTCGAAGGCGGCGACCCGGCGCCGGAGTCCGAGGATCCCGCTCCCCGTGCCCTCGGTGGCGCCGCCCTTGCCGTCGTCCTCGACCCTGATCGAGATGGCGTCCGACGCGATCCGCAGCCACACCAGCGCGCTGCGCGCCCCGCTGTGCTTCGTGATGTTGGTGAGCGCCTCGGAGATCACGAAGTAGGCCGCGGCCTCGGCGGCGGCGGGCGCGCGGGGCGCCGCGCCGGCCGACTCGTCGATGTCTATCCGGGTCGGGACCCCGCACAGCGCGGTGAGCGCCCGGACGGCGTCGGTCAGCCCGCGGTCGGCGAGCACCGGCGGGTAGATGCCGCGGACGAGGTGGCGCAGCGACTCCAACGCCTGCTCGGCGAGGTTCTGGGCCGCGTCCACCATCTCCGGGACCTGCTCGGGCCGTTGGCCGAGCGCGCGCTTGATCATGCCGAGCCGCAGCGAGACGGCGACGATGCCGGCCTGCGCGCCGTCGTGCAGATCGCGTTCGATCCGGCGCAGTTCGGCGTCGTGCGCGTCGAGCGCCTCGGCGCGGGTCACCGAGAGTTCGCGGACCCGCTGCGCGAGCGCGACCCGGGGGCGGGCGGTCAGCAGCCGGCGGGACATCCGGGCGTGCACGAGGGCCAGCCCGCGCATCGCGGCCATCGCCACCACGGCGTAGCCGACGCCGATGAACACCGCGACGAAGGACTTCAGCCACGAGTCGACGTTCATCAGGATGATCGAGTTGCGCTCGCCCGACGCGAGCTTCCACCACACCGGTGCGGACAGCCAGTTGAAGGCGTTGCCGCAGATGCTCAGGGCGAAGATGCACAGGGCCGAGCCGACGACGCCGTGGGTGATCACCCAGACCAGGTCCTTGCGGACGGCCGGGTCGCGCAGGGAGGGCTTGCGGGGGCCGGTGCGGCCGGGCTCCAGGTCGCGGTAGGGCGTGCGGACCTCGGTCTCCAGCAGCCGGCCGACCCACCGGCGGTGGACCTCCGCGTACCTGCGCAGCACCCGCAGTGTCCTGGGCAGCAGCAGGAAGCCCGTTCCGACCAGGCAGAGCGCGAAGATGATGGCGATCAGGTAGAACAGCAGCAGCCCGGCGAGTCCGGTCATCAGGCAGAGCAGGACGTAGCCCGCGGCCGGAGGGAAACGGATCACCGTCTGGCGGACCCACTGCTCGGGTTGTAAGCGTCGCAACTCGGCAATGCTGGGGGCGCGCACGGCTCCTAAAACCCTCCGAGTCGTCATCCCGATCACCCTACCACCGTCCCAAATGCGGCGGTGGGTGGCACTTTTCTGCACCATCGACTCTCCAGTTCGTGCCCTGGTTCCGCACCTGCTCCAGGACTTACCTTCGTGAACGTCAAGTAGTGCGTGCGAGTGGTGGAGGCCGGAAGTGAGCAGAAAGGGACGCGGAGCGCGGACGGAGGAGTTCCAGAGCGCGGCCGCGGAGGAGGAGTACGCGGCGCCGCCGCGGCCGGACGGCAGTGCCGCTCTGGACGCCCACTGGGTCGTCCGTCTCGACGGGGTCCGGAAGACGTACGGCAAGGGCGCCGGGGCCGTGCACGCGCTGCGCGATCTGTCCCTCGCCTTCGCCCGGGGCACCTTCACCGCGGTGATGGGTCCGTCCGGGGCGGGCAAGAGCACCTTCCTGCACTGCGCCGCCGGGCTGGACCGCCCGGACGCCGGCTCGGTGGTGCTCGGCGGTACCGAGCTGGCGCAGCTGAGCGAGGTCGATCTGACCATCATGCGCCGGGAGCGGGTCGGCTTCATCTTCCAGGCGTACAACCTGATGGCGGCGTTGACCGTCGCGGACAACATCACCCTGCCGCTGATGCTGGCCGGCCGCCAGCCGGACCACCAGTGGTTGCAGCAGGTCGTGACGCAGGTGGGTCTCGCCGACCGGATGAGCCACCGGCCCTCGGAGCTGTCCGGCGGCCAGCAGCAGCGGGTGGCCATCGCCCGGGCGCTGGCGGCGCGGCCCGAGGTGGTCTTCGCGGACGAGCCGACCGGCGCGCTGGACACCCGCACCGCCAAGCAGGTGCTGACGCTGCTGCGCGAGGTCGTGGACAGCCTCGGACAGACGGTGATCATGGTGACCCACGACCCGATCGCCGCCTCCTACGCGCACCGCGTGGTGTTCCTCGCGGACGGGAGCTACGCGGAGGAGATGACGCACCCCACTCCGGACCGGGTGGCCGAGCGCATGACCCGGCTGGGGGAGTGGTGAGACGTGTTCAGGCTCGTCGTACAGACCGTCAAGGAGCGTAAGGCCGGGTTCGTCGGGGCGTTCGTCGCCCTGTTCGGCGCGTCCGTGCTCGTCACGGCCTTCGGAATCATCCTGCAGTCCGGCATCGGCAACGGGGTGCCGGTCCAGCGCTACTCCGGCGCTGCGGTCGTGGTCGGCGGTCAGAAGCACTTCACGGTCCACGAGGCCAAGAAGAGCAAGTCCAAGGACCTCAAGGACGCCGTCGGCGTCCCGATCGACCTGGTCGACAAGGTCGCCAGGACCGAGGGCGTCGACAAGGCCGTCCCGGTGCTCACCTTCCCCGCGCAGGTCGTCTCCAACGACGGCGAGGAGCTGGTCAAGGGCGCCGACGACCGGACGTCCAACGGCACCAACTGGGGCGCGGCCGCGCTCGGCCCGTACGACCGCAACGGCGACGAGCCGAAGCGCGCCGGCGAGGTGGTGCTGGAGAAGTCCGTCGCCGACCACCGCAAGGTGAAGGTGGGCGACAGCGTCAAGATCGCCTCCACCCGGGACGCCAGCTCGTACAAGATCGTCGGCATCGTCACCTACAAGGGCGGCGGCGGGGCGCTGCGCACCCCGCCGGTGTTCTTCTCCGACGACGAGGCGCGCACCCTGTTCGGCCGCACCGACCAGGTCAGCGCCATCGGCGTGCTGGCGCCCAAGGACACCAACGCCGGCAAGCTCGGCGACCGGATCGACAAGGCGCTCAAGGGCTCCGCGATCGACGTCTACACCGGTGACGGGCGCAGCAGCGTCGAGAACCCGGACGTCGCCTCGGCCCGGGGCAGCCTGAAGGAGCTGGCGGGCTCGCTCGGCGGCACCGTCGTGCTGATCACCATGATGGTGGTGGGCAGCACCCTGGCGCTCAGCGTGCACCAGCGCCGGCGCGAGCTGGCGCTGCTGCGCGCGGTCGGCGCGACGCCCAAGCAGATCCACAAGATGATCTCGGGCGAGGCCCTGGTGATCTCGCTGGTGGCCTCGATCCTGGGCTGCTTCCCCGGCATGCTGGCCGCCGGGGTGCTGCGCGGGGCGCTCGGGGCGATCGGCATCCTGCCGGACGACTTCGAGTTCTCCTACGGCCCGATCCCGGCGATCGCCGCGGTCGGCATCGGCGTGATCGCCGCGCAGGTGGCGGCGTTCGCGGTGGCCCGCCGGGTGGTGTCGATCCGGCCGGTGGAGGCGCTCAGCGAGGCCCAGACCGAGCAGCCGGGCATCGGCGGCGCCCGGGTGGCCATCGGGATCCTGCTGTTCGTCCTCGGCTTCTGCGCGTCGCTGCTGCCGCTGTTCTTCGGCAGCATCTTCGCGGTGGCCGCGGCCGGCAGCGGCGGTCTGATCATGGTGATCGCGATCCTCATGCTGGCCCCGCCGGTGGTGGCGAAGGCGACCAGGCTGATGGCCGCGCCGTTCCAGCGGCGGTTCGGGACCCTCGGGTTCCTGGCCGTGGCCAACACCCGGGCCAACGCCCGGCGGCTGGCGGCCGGCATCGGCCCGCTGATCCTGGCGATCGGCTTCGCCTCGGTGCAGCTGTTCATCCCGACCACCACGTCGGGTGCGGCCGAGGCGCAGGCCCAGGCGGGCGTCGTCGCCGACTACACGGTGACCAGCGATTCCGGCGGCCTGCCGGTCACCGCGCCGAAGTTCATCGCCGGCCTGGACGGGGTGGACGCCGCGGCCGGGACGGTGCGGGTCGACCTGTTCGCCTCGACGAAGATGCTCGGCTCGCCGGAGATCTTCGACTACAAGGCGCAGGGGCTGACCCCGGGCAACCTGAGCCGGGTCGTCGACCTGGACGTCTCCGAGGGCTCCCTGGACAACCTGTCCACGGACACGGTGGCGATCAGCAGCGGGGCTTCGGCCACGCTCGGCGCGGGCGTCGGCGGCCAGATCAAGGTGCACATGCCCGACGGGCAGACGCTGGAGCCGAAGGTGATCGCCGTGTACAAGCGCGGCCTGGGCTTCGGCGACATCACCCTGTCCTACGACACCGTGCTCCAGCACAGTTCGCGCCGGATGTACGACTCGGTGCTGGTGCGGGCCAAGGACGGCGCCGACAAGAAGAAGGTGATCGGGGAGCTCACCGGGCTCAACGACCGCTACCCCGGGGTGCACGTCCAGGACAAGGGCGGCCTGTCCGCCGCCCAGGAGAAGGCCGGCACGGCCAACCTGTTCGGCAGCGCGCTGCCGCTGGTCCTGGTCTTCGGGTACATCGCGGTGGCCGTCGCCAACACCCTGGTGATGACCACGCTGTCCAGAGCACGGGAGTTCGCGCTGCTGCGGCTGGTGGGCGCGACCCCCGAACAGGTCATGCGGATGATGCGCACCGAGACGCTGATGCTGATCCTGATCGCGGTGGTGGTCGGCAGCCTGGTGCCCATCGTGCCGTTGATGACGGTGAGCATGGGCCTGACCGGGTCCCTGGTTCCGCACATTCCGCCGCTGCTCTACCTGGCGATCGTGGCGGCGACCTCGGCCCTGGCCGCGGCGGCCGTTCTGGTGCCGACCAAGCTCGCCCTGCGCGCCCGCCCGGTGGAGGCCATCGGACTGCGCGAGTAGCTCCGCCCCCACCATTGCCACACCGACCCGGGGGGGGGGGGGGGGGGGCCGGCGCGCCCCCGCCGGCGGGTGGGGGGGGGCTGGGCGGCGGGGGCGGGGTGGCGGTGGGGGGCCGCGGCGGCGGATGTGG
>NZ_JBHWIO010000038.1:28566-54560 GCF_042732075.1 Kitasatospora sp. NPDC059812 | reverse complement strand
GGCTCCATCGTGGAGCGGGGCTGACCCCCCCCCACCACAGCCCCCCCCCCCCCGCGGGGGGGGGCGCCCCCCCCCCCCCCCCCCCCGGCCGTTTTCGGGTTTCCGGGCAGGTCGAACGGCGTTTCGCAGTGCGGCAACCAGGGTCATTCGGCTGCCGCTTAACGACCCTGACCGGCCCCGCCGCCCGGTGTTAGCCTGCATTCACCAGAGCGAATTCCCCTTTTGCGTAATCCCCGTACCGACGAGCCGTGGACGGAACACGGCCGAACGGGGCTGTTGTGCTGCGCCTTTTTCGGATTCCGGTGAATGCGGTGGGTGGGTTTTAGTGAATTCACAGTCATGGCGTGAAAAGGCCGGACGGCTCGCGCGCGAACACGGTGTGCGCTCCCTCCGGTGCGCGTTCTACGACGCCGGCGAACTCCACGTCGCCGAGGCGGGTGCGGAGCCCGGGCCGGCGCCCGCCGCGCCGTTCGCCTCGCTCACCAAGCTCTTCACCGCGACGCTGGCCATGCAGCTGGCCTTCGACGGCGACCTCGACCTGGACCTGCCGGTCGGCGAGTACCTGAACGAACCACCCTTCGCCGAGCTGAGACTGACGACCCGCCACCTGCTCAGCCACTCCTCCGGAATGGTCTGCGACGGCCCCGGCGACGGCGGGCTGCGGGCCGCCGTCGCGGCCGGCCCGCTGTTCGCCCCCGGCACCGCGTTCTCGTACTCCAACGCCGGGTTCGCGCTGGCCGGAAAGGTCATCGAGGCCGCCGCCGGGGTGAGTTGGCGCAACGCCGTGACGGACTTCCTGCTCCGGCCGCTGGACATCGAGCCGGCCTTCCTGGCGGCCGACGAGATCCCCCGCGACCTCGCCCCCGCCGCCGCGATCGCCGGTACCGTCACCGACCTGGTCGCGTTCGCCCGGCTCCACCTGGACGACCGCGACGCCTCGCACGCCGCCCTGCTCGACCAGGAGGCCGTCCGGGAGCTGGCCGAACCGCCCTTCGACACCCTGCCGTTCGGCCTGGCCGACGGTTGGGGCCACGGCTGGGCCCGGTACGGCAACGGCGCCGACCGCTGGCTCGGCCTCGACGGCGTGGGCGCGGGCGCCACCTGCCACCTGCGGATCCAGCCGGAACGCGGCACCGTGATCGCCCTCCAGGCCGACTCCGCGGCCGGCCTCGGCGCCTGGCAGGACCTGCTGGCCCAGCTCCGGGCCGAGGGCGTGGACGTCGCCGGCTACGCGCCGGGCCCCGCCGCCGGCGCCGCGCAGGACCTGTCGGACCGCGTCGGGCAGTGGGCCAACGGCGAGACCGTGTACCGGATCCGCCCCGGCGCCGACACGGCGGACGGCGCACACCCCGGCGCCACCGTCCTGGTCGACGACGACGGGATGGAGTACGACCTGACCGGCCGAGGCGAGCGCTTCTTCGCCGCCCGGCACCCGCGGCTGCCCGAGGTGGAACACCTCGGCCGCTTCCTGCTCGACCCGGAGACCGGGCGCGCGGACCACATGCAGTTCGGCGGCCGCGTCCTGCGACGCGTCGCCTGAACAGGCTGGAGAGCGAACGTGACGATCACCAACGACAGTGTCCTGTCGCCGGCGCAGCAGCGCCTGTGGTTCCTGAACCGCTTCCAGGAGGGCGCCGCCGGCCACACCCACACGGTGGCGCTGCGGCTGGCCGGCGGCCTGGGTCCGGAGCAGCTGCGCGCCGCGCTGGACGCCCTGGTCCGGCGGCACCCGCTGCTGGGCACCGTGCACCGCGAGGCCGAGGGTCGCTGCCGCCCCGAACCCGCCCCCGACGGCGGGGCGTTCGCCGGGCTGCGGCCCGAGCCGGTCGCCCCCGACGAACTCGACGAGGCGCTGACCCGGGCGGCCGGCCAGGGCCTGGACCTCACCCGGGAGCCCCCGCTGCGGGCCCGGCTGCTGGCCACCGGTCCGGACGCCCACGTACTGGTCCTGACGGTGCACGAGATCGCGGCCGACGAGCGCTCGCTCGCCGTGATCGTCGACGACCTGGCCCGGGTGTACGCGGCGGCCACCGCCCCGGCCGCCCCCGGCGCGTCCGAGCCCGCCCCGCAGTACGCCGCGGCGGCCGCCGCCGACCGGGAGCTGAACGGCGCCCCCGAGCGGCCCACCGAGCACGCCGCGGCCGAACTCGCCCACTGGCGCGCGGCCTTGGACGGCGCGCCGGCGCAGCTCGACCTGCCCGTCGACCGGCCGCGCCCGGCCGTCACCCGCTACGCCGCCGACGAGTACCGCAGCGAGCTGGACGGCCCGCTGGCGGCGGCCCTCGCCGACCTGGCCGCCGACTGCGGCGCCGGCGTCGAGGCGGTGCTGCACGCCGCCGTCGTGGCGCTGCTGGGCCGCTTCGGCGCCGGCGCCGACGTCCCGCTGGTCGGCAGCCTGCCCGGCCGCGACGACGCCCGGCGCGCCGCCGTGGTCGGCCCGCTGGCCAACCCGGTGGTGCTGCGGGTCGTCCGCCGCCCCGGCGCCTCCTTCCGCGAGCTGGTCGGCGACTGCGCGGCGGTCGCCGACACGGCCCGGCGCCACGGCGGCGTCCCGTTCGAGACCGTGGTCGGCGAGCTGCGGCCCGAGCGCGCGCTCAACCGCCACCCGCTGGCCCAGGTGGCCTTCGACCTCGCCGAGGACCTGCCCGCCCGCCTCCGCTTCGGCGCGCTCGACGCCCAGGTGGCCCAACTTCCCCGCCAGCACTCCCCGTTCGACCTCCAGCTGCGCTTTCGCAGCGCGCCCGACGGCTCCGGGCTGCGGCTGGCCGCGACCTTCAGCACCGAGCTGTTCGACCCGGCGACCGTCCGGCGGCTCACCGACGCGCTGCCGCGCCTGCTGGCCGCCGCCGTCGCCGCGCCGGACGCCGACCCGGACGGCTACGAGGTGCTGGACCCGGCCGAGCGGCACGCCCTGCTGACCGAGTGGAACGCCACCGACCGGCCGGTGCCCGACGCCGACGTCTCCGCACTGTTCCGGGCCCGGGCCGCCGCCCAGCCCGCGCGGACCGCCCTGATCGCCGGCGACACCGTGCTCAGCTACGCCGAACTCGACGACCGGGCCGAGCGGCTGGCCGGCGAGCTGCGCCGCCACGGCGCCGCCCCGGGCCGGCTCGTCGCCCTGGCGCTGCCGCGCTCCGCCGACCTCGTCGTCGCCCTGCTCGCGGTGGCCCGCACCGGCGCCGCCTACGTGCCGCTCGACCCCGACTACCCGGCCGACCGGATCGGCTACATCCTCGACCACGCCGCCCCCTCGGCGCTGGTCACCGACAGCGCGACGGCCGGGCGGCTGCCCGCCACCGCCGCCCACCGGCTGCTGCTGGACGACGAGGAGGTGCGCGCCAGGCTGGCGACGGAGCCCGCCGGGCCGCAGGGCCCCGCCGGGACCGCCGCCGACCCGGCCTACGTCATCTACACCTCCGGCTCCACCGGCCGCCCCAAGGGCGTCGTCATCAGCCGCCACGCGCTGACCAACTTCCTGGTCTCGATGGCCGACCTCTTCCCGCTCGCCGCCGAGGACGTCTGGACCTCCGTCACCACGATCGCCTTCGACATCGCCGCCCTGGAGCTCTACCTGCCGCTGGTCGGCGGCGCCACCGTGGTCCTCGCCGACCGCGCGACCGTCACCGACCCCGCCGGGCTGGGCGCCCTGGTCGGCCGCACCGGCACCACGATCATGCAGGCCACCCCCAGCCTCTGGCAGGCCCTGTGCGACGAAGTCCCGCAGGCGCTGCGCGGCCTGCGGATGCTGGTCGGCGGGGAGGCCTTGCCAGCCGCCCTCGCCGAGCGGATGCGCGCGCTCGGCAGCGAGGTCACCAACCTGTACGGGCCCACCGAGACCACCATCTGGTCCACCGCCGCCCGCCTGGACGACCGCCCCGGCGCGCCGACCATCGGCCGGCCGATCGGCAACACCCGGGTCCGGGTCCTCGACGAGGCGCTGCGCCTGGTGCCGATCGGCGCCGCCGGCGAGCTGTACATCGCCGGGGACGGCGTCGGCACCGGCTACCTGCACCGCGAGGACCTCACCCGGGACCGCTTCCTGCCCGACCCGTACGGCGCCGAGGGCGAGCGCATGTACCGCACCGGCGACATCGTCCGCTGGGCCGCCGACGGCAACCTGGAGTACGTCGGCCGCGCCGACTTCCAGCTGAAGGTCCGCGGCTTCCGGATCGAGCCCGGCGAGATCGACGCCGTCCTGGAGCGGCACCCCGCGGTGGCCCGCGCCGTCACCGTCGCCCGCGAGTACGGGGCCGGCGACACCCGGCTGGTCTCCTACGTGGTGCCGGCCGGCGAGGGCGGCGCCGACCCGGCCGAACTGCGCGCGCACGCCGCCGCCACGCTGCCCGGCTACATGGTCCCGGCCGTGGTGGTGCCGATCCCCGAGATCCCGCTGACCCCCAACGGCAAGACCGACCGGGCCGCGCTCCCGGACCCGGGCACCGCCGCCGCCGGCAGCGGGCACGGGCCGCGCAGCGCCCGCGAGGAGCAGCTCTGCGACCTGTTCTGCGAGGTGCTCGGCGTCGCCTCGATCGGCGTCGAGGACAGCTTCTTCGACCTCGGCGGCCACTCCCTGCTCGCCACCCGGCTGATCGGGCGCATCCGCTCGGTGCTGGACGTCGAGGTGCCGATCCGCACCCTGTTCGAGTCGCCCACCGTCGCCGGGCTGGCCGGCCGGCTGGGCAGCGAGCCCGCCCGCCGGGCCGGACTGGTGCCGGTCGGCCGCGACCGGCCGCTGCCGCTCTCCTACGGCCAGCAGCGGCTCTGGTTCCTGTACGACTACGAGTCCCAGGGCACCGAGTACAACTCGCCGCTCGGCCTGCGGCTGACCGGGCCGCTCGACCGGGACGCCCTCGGGCGCGCCGTCGACGCCCTGGTGGCCCGGCACGAGGCGCTGCGCACCACCTTCGCCACCGAGGGCGGCCAGGGCGTGCAGGTCGTCCACGCCCCCGGCCACCGGCCGGTGCGCTTCACCGACCTCGCGGCCGAGGGGCGCGTCGACGACCTCGACCAGCTGCTGCGCACCGAGCTGAGCCGCTCCTTCGACCTGCGCGGCGGCCCGCTGCTGCGCCCCTGGCTGATCCGGCTGGCCGACGCCGAGCACCTGCTCGTCCTCGACATGCACCACGTCGTCACCGACGGCTGGTCCAAGGAGGTGATGGCCCGCGAGCTCGTCGCCCTGCTCGGCCAGGAGGCCACCGGCCGGCCCGCCGCGCTGAGCGAACTACCCCTGCAGTACGCCGACTTCGCCGTGCACCAGCACGGCGAGCGGGGCGCCCGGGAGGCCGCCGACCTCGCCTACTGGAAGCGCCGGCTGGACGGCGTGGTGCCGCTGGAGCTGCCGACCGACCGGCCCCGGCCCGCCACCCGCGCCACCCGGGGCGCCGGCCACCCCTTCGAGCTGAGCCCCGAGCTGGTGGCCGCCCTCACCCGGCTCTGCCGCCGGGAGGGCGTCACCCTGTTCACCGTCCTCACGGCGGGCGTCCAGCTCCTGCTGTCCCGGTACGCGCGCCAGCGCGACGTCGCCGTCGGCACCATCGTCTCCGGCCGCGAGCACAGCGAACTGGAGGACGTGCTCGGCTTCTTCGTCAACACGCTGGTGCTGCGCGCCCGGACCACCCCCGACACGACCGTCGGCGCCTTCCTGGCCGACGTCCGGCAGGGCGTGCTGGAGGCCTTCACCCACCAGCACCTGCCGTACGACCGGCTGATCGACGAGCTCAAGCCGGACCGCGACCCCAGCCGCACCCCGCTGATCCAGGCCGCGCTGATGCTCAAGCGGGCCCAGGACGCGCTGCCCGGCCCCGACGGCCTGCGGGTCGAGGAGAGCGCCCTGCCGCGGATGCACGCGCTGTTCGACATCGGCTTCGAGTTCGAGGAGCGCGACGGGCGGCTCGGCGGCCTGGTCGAGTACAGCACGGCGCTCTTCGACCCGGAGACCGTCGCCCGGACCGCCCGCCACCTCACCGTGCTGCTGGAGGGCATGGCGGCGGCCGACCCGGACCGGCTCGTCGACGAGCTGCCGCTGATGGACGAGCAGGAACGCCGGCTGGTCACCACCGGCTGGAACGCCACCGCGACCGGCGCCCGGTTCCACACGGCGACCATCCACGGCCTGGTCGCCGACCAGGCCCGGCGCACCCCGGACGCCGCAGCCGTCACCACCGAAGACCGCAGCCTGACCTTCGCCGAACTCGACGCGCTGACGGACGCGCTGGCCCACCGGCTGGCCGACCGCGGCGTCGGCCCGGGCACCGTCGTCGGCGTCCGGACCCGGCGCGCCGCCGAGATGACGATCGCCCAGCTCGCCGTGCTCAAGGCCGGCGCCGCCTACCTGCCGCTCGACCCCGAACTGCCCGACGACCGGACGGTCTACGTGCTCCAGGACGCCGGGGTGCCGGTGCTCCTCACCCAGCGCGACCTGCCCGGGCCCGAGGCGCCGGAAGGCGTCGAGGTGCTGTACGTCGAGGACACCGGGCCCGGCACGCACGACGGGCCGCCCGAGGTCGCCGTCGGCCCGTCCGACCTCGCGTACGTGATCTACACCTCGGGCTCCACCGGCAAGGCCAAGGGCGTGCTGATCGAGCACCGCGGCGTGGTCAACCTGTGCGACTGGTACCGGGACTTCTTCGACGCCGGGCCCGGCGACCGGGCCACCCAGATGGTGCCGCCCGGCTTCGACCCGACGGTGCTGGAGCAGTGGGGCGCCCTCGCCTGCGGCGTGGAGATCCGGTTCGCCTCCGACCGCGTCCTGGAGGACCCGCACCTGCTCGCCGGCTGGATCGTCGAGCAGGGGATCACCCTCATCCTCATCCCGGCCCCGCGCCTGGAGGGCCTGCTCGACCAGCCCGCGCTCCACCAGGGCCGGGTACGCCACATCCTCACCGGCGCCGACGTGGTGCGCCGCCGGCTGCCGCGCGGCTCGGCGATGGCGCTGTCCAACCTGTACGGCCCGACCGAGACCACCGTGCTCACCACCGGCACGGTGCTGGAGGCGGAGGAGGACGCCCCGGTCGGGCGGCTGCCCTCGATCGGCCGGCCCATCGCCAACACCACCGGCTACGTGCTCGACGAGCACCGCGAGCCCGTCCCGGTGGGCGTGCCCGGCGAACTGTACGTCGGCGGCGCCGGGGTGGCCCGCGGCTACCTGGGCCGCCCGGAGCTCACCGAGGAGCGGTTCGTCCCGGACCACCTCGCCGCGACCGCCGGCGCGAGGCTCTACCGCACCGGCGACCTGGTCCGCTGGCTGCCCGACGGCACGCTCGAATTCCTCGGGCGGATCGACAACCAGGTCAAGGTGCGCGGCTACCGGATCGAGCTGGGCGAGATCGAGACCGCGCTGCTCGACGACGAGAGCGTCGAGCAGACCGCGGTGGTCGCCCGGACCAAGCCGTCCGGGCAGACCGTGCTGACCGGCTACGTGGTGCCCGCGGACGGCGCCGCCGACCCGGAGAAGATCCGGGACCGGCTCGCCGAGCGGCTGCCCGGCTACATGGTCCCGCCGGTCGTCATCGTCCTGGACGCGTTCCCGATGACCACGAGCGGCAAGATCGACCGGCGGGCCCTGCCGGAGCCGGAGGAGCAGCGGCCGGCCGCCGAGCCCACCGCGCCCCGGGACGAGACCGAGGCGGCGCTGGCCGGGATCTGGGCCGAGGTGCTGGGCGTGCCCGTCGTGGGGGCCGAGGACAACGTCTTCGACCACGGCGCCAACTCGGTGCTCACCCTCCAGGTCACCGCCCGGATCCGGGAGGTGTTCGGCGTCGGGGTCTCGGCCCGGCACGTGTTCGCCGCCCGCACCGTGGCGGCCCTCGCGGACCAGGTCCGCAAGCAAGTACTCGAAGACGTGCGCCGGACACCGGCGGACCGGACGACGACGCGCGGTGGCGCGCGGGGGAGCAACCGATGACAGACCAGCGACACAGCGAGGGCCAGTACGCCGACGAGATCCTGCGGCAGCGACTGGCAGCCGCCGGCGCCGGCGGCGGCGACCGCGACGCGATCCGGCCCGGCGGCGACGGCCCGGCCCCGCTCTCCTTCGGCCAGGAACGGCTCTGGTTCCTCCAGGAGTTCGAGACCGACGCGGTCGAGTACACCACCTCCTTCGGCCTCCGGCTGCGCGGCCGCCTCGACCTGGCCGCGCTGCGCACCGCGCTGACCGGCCTGGTCGAGCGGCACGAGCCGCTGCGCACCGTCTTCACCACCGAGGACGGCGTGGCCCGCCAGGAGGTCCGGCCCGCCTACGCCCCGGACACCGAGCCGGTGGACCTGAGCGCGCTGGGCGCCGACGAGCGGGAGGCCGAGTTCGCCGCGCTGCTGCGCCGCGAACTCGCCACCCCCTTCGACCTCGCCAGCGGCCCGCTGCTGCGCTCCACGGTCGTGCGGCACGGCCCGGACGACCACGCGCTCTTCCTCAACCTGCACCACATCGCCGCCGACGGCTGGTCCAAGGGCCTGCTGACCGGCGAGCTCGGCGAGCTCTACCGGGCCGCCGTCGAGGGCCGCCCGCACACCCTCGCCCCGCTGCCGGTCAGCTACCGCGACTACTCCCGCTGGCAGCGCGAGCGCTGCACCGAAGACCGCCTGGCCGGGCAACTGGACTACTGGCGCGACGAGTTGGCGGACATCCAGCCGCTGGAGCTGCCCACCGACCGGCCCCGCCCGGCGGTGCGCACCACCGTCGGCGCCCTGCACACCTTCCAGGTCGACGCCGAGGTCGCCACCGGCCTCGACACGCTCGGCGCCGAACGCGGCACCACGCTCTTCGCCGTGCTCGCCGCCGCCACCCAGGTGCTGCTGGCCCGGCACACCGGCCAGCGCACCGTGGGCCTGGGCACCGTGTCGGTCGGCCGCGACCGCACCGAACTGGAGCCGCTGGTCGGCTTCTTCGTCAACACCCTGGTCCTGCACGGCCGGATCGACCTGGACGAGGCCTTCGGCGACCTGCTGGAGCGCACCACCGACCAGCTCTGGGACGCCCTCAGCAACCAGGACGTCCCCTTCCACCGGCTGGTGGACGAGATCCAGCCCGAGCGCGACCCGAGCCGCACCCCGCTGGTGCAGGCCGCCCTCGTGCTCCAGAACGACCCCGGCGCCCTGCCCGACTTCGGCGGCCCGGCCGTCGAGGAGTTCCGCGCGCCCTCGGTGTCCTCCATCTTCGACCTGACGCTGGAGTTCACCCCGGCCGCCGACGGCACGCTGGGCGGGACGGTCGAGTACAACACCGACCTGTTCGACGCCTCGACCGTCGACGCGCTCTGCACCCGGCTGCTGCTCCTGCTGGCGGGCGTCGCCGCCGACGCCGACCGCCCGGTCGGCGACCTGCCGCTGCTCACCGCCGCCGAACTCGACACCGTCACCCGCGACTGGGCCGAGAACCGGGTGCCCTACCCGGCCGACCGGACCGTCCACTCGCTGGTCGCCGAGCAGGCCGCGGCCACCCCCGACGCCATCGCCGTCACCGCCGCCGAAGGTGAGCTGACCTATCGTCAACTCGACGAGCAGGCCGACCGGTTGGCCCGGCTGCTGCTCGACCACGGCGCCCGCCCCGGCCAGCACGTCGCGGTCTGCCTGCCTCGCGGCACCGGCCTGGTCGTCGCCCTGCTGGCCGTGCTCAAGGCCGGCTGCACCTACGTGCCGCTGGACCCGGACTACCCGGCCGACCGGCTGGAGTTCATGCTCGCGGACACCGGGGCCGCGCTCTGCGTCACCGACCGGGAGCTGCTCGAACGGCTGCCCGACCTGGCCGTCCCGGCCCTGCTGCCTGCCGAGCGCACCGCCGAGCTGGCCGCCCTCCCGGCCGGGCCGCCGGCCACCGACGCGGGGCCCGAGAGCGCCGCCTACGTCATCTACACCTCCGGCTCCACCGGCCGGCCCAAGGGCGTCGTGGTCGAGCACCGCTCCATCGTCCGGCTGGTCCGCGGCGCCGACTACGCCCCGCTGGCGGCCGACGACGTGGTGGCGCAGGTCGCCGACGCCACCTTCGACGCGGCGACCTTCGAGTTCTGGGGCCCGCTGGTGGCCGGGGCGCGGATCGCCGTCATCACCAAGGACGTCCTGCTCGACCCGCCGGCCTTCGCCGCCGCACTGCGCTCGACCGGCGCCACCGCGATGTTCCTCACCGCCGGCGTCTTCAACCAGGTCGTCGGCCTAGAGCCCACCGCCTTCGGCGGCATGCGCCACCTGCTGGTCGGCGGCGAGGCGCTCAACCCGCGCCGGATCGCCGAACTGCTGGCCGGCGGCGCCCCGCCGCAGCGGCTGGTCAACGGCTACGGCCCGACCGAGACCACCACCTTCGCCGTCTCCCACCTGATCCGCGAGACCGACGGCGTGCGCGCCATCCCGATCGGCCGCCCGATCTCCAACACGGCGGTGTACGTCCTCGACGAGCGCCGCCGCCCCGTCCCGCCCGGCGCGCCCGGCGAGCTCTGGATCGCCGGCCCCGGCGTCGCCCGCGGCTACCTGGGCCGCCCGGAGCTGACCGAGGAGCGCTTCCAGCCCTCGCCGTTCGCGGCGGAGCCCGGCGAGCGGATGTACCGCACCGGGGACGTGGTGCGCTGGGCCGACGGCCTGGTCGAGTACCTCGGCCGCGCCGACACCCAGGTCAAGGTCCGCGGCTACCGGATCGAGCCCGGCGAGGTCGAAGCCGTCCTGGAGGCCCACCCCGCGGTGGCCGAGGCCCTGGTGGTCGCCCTCGCGGACGGCGACCACAAGCGGCTGGTCGGCTACCTGCGCGCCGAGCCCGGCGCCGTCATCGCGCCGCTGGACCTGCGCGCCTTCGCCGAGCAGCGGCTGCCCTCCTACAGCGTCCCGACGGCCTTCGCCACCCTCGACGCCTTCCCGCTCACGCCCAACGGCAAGGTCGACGTCCGGGCCCTGCCGGCGCCGGACGCCCCCCTGGAGCGGGAGGACTACCGGGCCCCCGAGGACCCGGCCGAGCAGGCGCTCGCCGAGGTCTGGTCGGAGGTGCTCGGCATCGGCAAGGTCGGCGCCGACGACAACTTCTTCGAACTCGGCGGCGACTCCATCCTGAGCATCCAGGTGGTCGCCCGGGCCCGCCGGGTCGGCCTCGTCATCACCTCGAAGGACATCTTCTCCCGGCAGTCGCTCGCCGACCTCGCCCGCGCCGCCCGCCCGGTGGAGCAGGCCCCGGTCGTCCAGGTCGACGCCGACGACCACGAGCCGGCCCCGCTCGGCCCCGTCCAGGAGTGGTTCTTCGCCCACCACACCCGCGGCGCCCACCACTTCAACCAGTCCGTGCTGATCACCCTGGACGGCGCGGTCGACGAACCCGCGCTGGCCCGCGCCCTGGCCGGCCTGGTCCGCCGGCACGAGGCCCTGCGCACCCGCTTCGCCACCGGCCCCGACGGCCGGCGGGTCCAGACCGTCACCGCGCCGGACGCCGACGCCGTGCCGGCCGAGGCCCGGATCGAGCGGATCACCCTCGACCAGGCCGCCCCCGGCGAGCGCGCCGCCGCCATGCGCACCCTCGCCGAGGCCGCGCAGGCCTCGCTCGACCCGGCCGCAGGGCCGCTGGTGCGCACCCTGCTGTTCGACCACGGCGCCGGCGAGCCCGCGCGGCTGCTGCTCACCGTGCACCACCTGGCCGTGGACGGCGTCTCCTGGCGGATCCTCCTGGAGGACCTGGAGAGCGCCTACCGGCAGGCCGTCCGCGGCGAGGACGTCGACCTCGGCCCGGCTGGCACCTCGTACCGCGGCTGGGCGCGCCGCCTCGCCGCCTTCACCCGGGACGGCGGCCTGGACGACGAACTGGCGCACTGGGCCCGCCCGGTGCCGGCCGGCTCCGCCGACCTGCCCACCGACCGGGAGGGCCGCAACAGCGTCGGCGACACCCGCGCCGTCTCGGCCGGCCTCGACGCCGAGCGCACCCGGCAACTGCTCCAGGACGTGCCCGCCGTCTACCGCACCCAGGTCAACGACGTCCTGCTGACCGCGCTCGGCCGCGCACTCGCCCGCTTCACCGGCCGGGCCCGCACCCTGATCACCCTGGAGGGCCACGGCCGCGAGGAGATCCTCGACGGCACCGACGTCTCCCGGACGGTCGGCTGGTTCACCTCGATCTTCCCGGTGCTGCTGGAGTCCCCGGCCGACCGCCCGCTCGGCCGGCTCATCCGCGACACCAAGGAACTGCTGCGCGCCGTGCCCGGCCGCGGCGCCGGCTACGGCCCGCTGCGCTACCTGCGCGGCGACCAGCCGCAGGCCGCCGCCCTGGCCGCGGCGCCGCAGCCCCAGGTCAGCTTCAACTACCTCGGCCAGTGGAGCGACGCCGCGGCCGGGAGCGAGCTGTTCCGCGCCGTCGAACCCGACTACGGCCTGGACCACCACCCGGACGAGGAGCGGCCGCACCTGCTGGACATCGTCGGCGAGGTCCGGCACGGCGTGCTGACCTTCGACTTCCACTACGCGCCGCAGCGCCACGACCAGGCCACCGTGCAGCGGCTCGCCGACGACTTCGCGGCGGCCCTGACCGAACTCGTCGAGCACTGCCTGACCCCCGGCGCCGGCGGCGCCACCCCCGGCGACTTCCCGCTGCTCACCCTCGACCAGGCGACCGTCGACCGGCTGGTGCCGGCCGGCTCCGCCGTCGAGGACATCCACCCGCTGACCCCGATGCAGAGCGGGATGCTCTTCCACACCCTCAACCAGGACGGCGTCGGCGCCTACTCCGACCACGTCGCCTTCCGGCTGGAGGGCGTCCGCGACGTCGACGCGCTGGCCGCCGCCTGGCAGCAGGTGGTCGACCGCACCCCCGCGCTGCGCACCCGGCTGGTCTGGGACGGCGTCCCCGAGCCCGTCCAGGTGGTCGAGCGCTCCGCCCGGCTGACGGTGCGCCACCTCGACTGGACCGGCCTGCCCGCCGCCGAACTGGACCGCCGGCTCAAGGCGCTGATCGACGAGGAGCGCGCCACCGGGATCGAGCTGTCCCGGGCGCCGCTGATGCGCCTCGCCCTCGCCCGCGAGGACGAGCGGACCGTCCGCGTCGTGTGGACCTTCCACCACGCCGTCCTGGACGGCTGGAGCACCTCGCACCTGTTCGCCGACCTCTTCGCCGCCTACCAGGCGCTCACCGACGGCAGGGGCAAGGCCCCGGCCCTGCCCGAGCGCCGGCCGTTCCGCGACTACGTCGCCTGGCTGGCCCGGCAGGACAAGGCCGCGGCCGCCGCCCACTGGAGCGCCCTGCTGGGCGACCTGGACGCGCCGACCCAGCTGCCCTTCGGCCGCTCGGTGCCCCAGGGCCACGAGTCCCAGTCCGCCGGGCAGGTCCGGGTGGGCCTGTCCGGCGCCGAGACCGACGCGCTGGTCGCGATGGTCCGCCGCCACCGGCTCACCCTCAACACCGCCGTCCAGGGCGCCTGGGCGATCCTGCTGGCCCGCCACTCCGGGCAGCGCGACGTCTGCTTCGGCACCACCGTGGCCGGCCGCCCGACCGAGCTGCCCGGCGCCGACACCATGGTCGGCAACCTGCTCAACACCCTGCCGCTGCGCACCGAGGTCGACCAGGACGCCCCGCTGGTGGAGTGGCTGGCGGCCCTCCAGGCCGAGCAGGCCGAATCCCGGCGCTTCGAGTACTCCTCGATCGCCGAGATCCAGCGCAGCAGCAAGGTCCCGCGCGGCAGCGCGCTGTTCCAGACCCTGGTGGTGTTCGAGAACTACCCGGGCAACGGGGCCGCCGCCGAACGCCACGGACTGCGCCTCAGCGACGTCCGCGCCGTCGACACCACCAGCTTCACGCTGGACCTCACCGCCTACGACGACGACGGCTCGCTGACCCTGCTGCTCTCCTACGACCCGGCGCTCTACGACCGCGCCCAGGCCGAGGTGCTCGCCGACCAGCTCGCCGTCCTGCTCGGCAGCATGCCCACCGCCCCCGGCCAGCGGGTCGGCGACGTCCCGATGCTGTCGCTGCGCGCCCGCGACCGCGTCCTGTACGAGTGGAACGACACCGGCACCCCGGGCGCCGACGCCTGCCTGCACGAGCTGATCGCCGAGCAGGCGCAGCAGACCCCGGACGCCGAGGCGGTGGTCTTCGAGGAGACCGTGCTGACCTACGCGGAACTGGAGGCCCGGGCCAACCGGCTCGCCCAGCACCTCGTCGGCCAGGGCATCGGCCCGGAGACCGTCGTCGCCATCTGCCTGGACCGCGGCCCGGACACCGTCGTCGCCGCCCTCGGCGTCCTCAAGGCCGGCGCCGCCTACCTGCCGCTGGACCCCACCCACCCCGCCGAGCGGCTGCGCCTGGTGCTGGACGACAGCGCCGCCGCCATGCTCGTCACCCAGCGGGACCTCGCCGAGCGGCTCCCGCTGTGCGACGCGACCGTGCTCTGCCTGGACGCCGACCGCGAGGAGATCGACAGCTGGCCCGCCGAGGCGCCCAGCACCGAGGTGACCCCGGACAACCTCGCCTACGTCATCTACACCTCCGGCTCCACCGGCAAGCCCAAGGGCGTCACGGTCGAGCACCGCAGCGTCGCCCGGGCCGCCGCGGCCTGGCGCGAGGCCTACCGGCTCGACCGCGGCCCCGTCCGCCAGCTCAACCTCGCCAGCATGGCCTTCGACGTCTTCGTCTCCGACCTGACGCACGCGCTGACCACCGGCGGCGCCCTGGTGCTCTGCCCGAAGGACGCCACCACCGACCCGGTGCGCCTGCTCGACCTGATGGAGCGCCAGCGCGTCACCCACGTCGAGACGGTGCCCTCGCTGGCCAACGCGCTGGCCGACGAGGCCGCCCGCACCGGCCGGGCCTTCCCGCCGCTGCGCTACCTGGCCGTCGGCTCGGACAACTGGCGCACCGACGACTGCCGACGGCTGCTGAAGAGCGTCGCCCCCGGCACCGTCGTGCTCAACTCCTACGGTGTCACCGAGGCCACCGTCGAGTCCTCGTACTTCACCGTCACCCCGCAGAGCCTGCCGGACGTCGCGTCCGTGCCGATCGGCCGGCCCATCCCGGGCACCCGGATGTACGTCCTGGACGCGGACCTGGAGCCGCTGCCGGTCGGCGTCGTCGGCGAGCTCTTCCTCGGCGGCAGCGGCGTCACCCGGGGCTACCTGGGCCGCCCCGACCTCACCGAGGAGCGCTTCTCCGCCGACCCGTTCACGCCCCACCCCGACGGCCGGCTCTACCGCACCGGCGACCAGGCCCGCTTCCTGCCCACCGGCGACGTCGAGTTCCTCGGCCGCGGCGACGACCAGGTCAAGATCCGCGGGTTCCGGGTGGAACTCGCCGAGATCGAGGCCGTCCTGCGCCGCCACCCCGACGTCCTGGAGGCCGTCGCGGCGCTGCGCTCCGAGCCGGGCGCCGTCCTGACCGGGTACGTCGTGCCCCGGCCCGGCACCGCACCGGAGAGCGCCGAGCTGCGCCGCTACCTGGAGGGCTCGCTGCCCCGCCACATGGTGCCGCAGGCCTTCGTCCGGCTCGACCGGCTGCCGCTGAACGCCAACGGCAAGGTGGACCGGCGGGCGCTGCCGGCCGCGGCCGCCGACGACCGCCCGGCCACCACCAGGACGGCCCCCCGCAACCCCGCCGAGCAGGCGCTCGCCGGGCTCTGGGCGGAGGTCTTCCGGGTGCCCGAGGTCGGCGTCGACGACAACTTCTTCGACCTGGGCGGTGACTCGATCCTGAGCATCCAGGTCGTCTCCCGGGCGCGGCAGTTGGGACTGCGCCTCAGCTCGCAGGACATCTTCAGCCACCAGACCATCGCCGGGATCGCCGCCGCGATCTCGACCCACGAACCCGAGGAGCCGGCCGGCGTGAACACCGAACCCGTCACCGGAAGGGCGCCGCTGACCCCGATCCAGCGCGCCTTCTTCCAACACCACACCGAGGCCCCCCAGCACAGCACCATGTCCGTGCTGGCCGAGCTGCGCGAACTCCCCGACGAGGCGCACCTGCGCACCGCGCTCGACGCCCTCCTCACCCACCACGACGCCCTGCGCACCCGCTTCCGCACCGTCTACGGCCGCTGGCAGCAGGAGATCGCCGCCCCCGGCGACGGCTGGCCGCTGGAGCGGCTGGACCTCACCCTGGAGGCCGACCCGGAGGGCGCGCTGCTGGCCGCCGCGACCGCCGCCCAGTCCGGCTTCGACCTGGCCGAGGGCCCGCTGGTGCGGGCCGTGCTGGCCGACCTCGGCGGCACCGCCGGCGCCCGGCTCTTCCTCACCGCCCACCACCTGGTGGTCGACGCGGTCTCCTGGCAGACCCTGCTCGGCGACCTGGAGACGGCCTACCGGCAGGCCGCCGAGGGCCAGCCGGTCGACCTCGGCTCGCGCGGCACCTCCTTCCTCGACTGGTCCCGCCGGCTCTCCGAGCACACCGCGGTCGGCGGCTTCGACGAGGAGCTGGACCACTGGTTCGCGGCCGGCCGCGCCGGCGGCGAGCCGCTGCCCGCCGACCTCACCGGCACCCCGACCGTCGCCACCGCCGCCGCCGTCCGGGTCGGCCTGGACGCGGAGAGCACCGACGCGCTGCTGCGCGAGGTCCCCGCGGTCTACCGCACCCAGGTCAACGACGTCCTGCTGACCGCGCTCGCCCGGGTGCTCGCCGACTGGACCGGCCGCTCCGCCGTCCTGGTGGACCTGGAGGGCCACGGCCGCGAGGAGATCTTCGACGACGTCGACCTGAGCCGCACCACCGGCTGGTTCACCACCTCCTTCCCGGTCGCCCTGGACACCGCCGACGGCGCCGACTGGGGCGCCCGGCTCCGCTCCGTCAAGGAGCAGCTGCGGGCCGTCCCGCAGCGCGGCATCGGCTACGGCGCGCTGCGCCACCTCAGCCCGGCCGGGGCGCCCGGCGAGCTGCTCGCCGAAGGCCCCCGCGCCCAGGTCGGCTTCAACTACCTCGGCCGGGTCGTCGACGGCCACGACGGCGGCCTGCTGCACGACGTGCGGCTCGGCTACGGCACCGAGCAGGCGCCCGGGGAACTGCTGGAGTACCCGCTCGACATCGTGGCGTACGTGCGCGACGGCAAGCTCGGCTTCGAGCTGTTCCACTCCACCGCGACCCACACCACCGAGACCGTCCAGCGGGTCGGCGACCAGCTCGTCGAGGCCCTGCGCGGGATCGTCGCGCACTGCCGCGAGGCCGGCGCCGCCGCCTCCGGGGCCACCCCCTCGGACTTCCCGCTCGCCCGGGTCGACCAGCCGCTGCTGGACGAACTGACCGCCCTGGGCCGGATCGCCGACCTCTACCCGGCCACGCCGATGCAGCACGGCCTGCTGTTCCACAGCCTCACCGAGGAGGGCGAGGGCGTCTACCTCGGCCAGCTGTCCTTCCTGCTGGAGGGCGGCGTGGACGCGGACGCCTTCGCCGAGGCCTGGCAGCGCCTCGCCGACCGGACCCCGATGCTGCGCACCGGCTTCGCCCGGGTCGACACCGACCAGCCGCTCCAGGTGGTCCGCGAGCACGTCACCGTGCCCGTCGAGCGGCTGGACTGGAGCGCCCTGCCGGCGGCCGAGCGCGAGCAGCGGTTCGCCGCCTACCTCGCCGAGGACCGCACCCGCGGCATCGACTTGGCGGTGGCGCCGCTGATGCGCCTGGCCCTGATCGACGAGCCGGACGGCGCCCTGCGGGTCGTCTGGACCTCGCACCACCTGCTGCTGGACGGCTGGAGCAGCGCCGAACTGGTCTCCGAGGTGGTCGACGACTACCTCCGGCTCACCGGCCACGACCGGCCCGGCCCGGCCGCCCGCCGCCCGTTCCGCGACTACGTCGCCTGGCTCGGCGAGCAGGACCTGGCCGACGCCGAGCGCTACTGGCGCGAGCTGCTCGGCGGCTTCACCGCCCCGACCGCCCTGCCGGCCGACCGGGCCGGCGAGGAGGCGGCCCGCCAGGGCAGCGAGGCGACCAGCGTCTTCCAGCTGGAGCCCGAGGTCACCGAGCGGCTCGCCGAGGTCGCCCGGCGCCACCGGCTCACCACCAACACGCTCGCCCAGGGCGCCTGGGCGCTGACCCTCTCGCGCTACGCGGGGGAGCGGGAGGTCTGCTTCGGCTCGGCCGTCTCCGGCCGCCCCGCCGACCTGCCCGACGTCGAGTCGATGATCGGCCTGTTCATCAACAACCTGCCGGTGCGGGTCGAGGTCCGCCCCGAACAGCCCGTCCTCGACTGGCTGGGCGACCTCCAGCGCGACCAGGTCCAGGCCCGCAGCTACGAGTACGTCTCACTGGCGCAGATCCGCGGCTGGACCGGACTGCCCGCCGGGGTCGACCTGTTCGACAGCTACGTGGTCGTCGAGAACTACCCCTTCGACGGCGAGCTGGGCTCCGACCAGGGCATCCGGATCCGTGACGTGCGCTCCCAGGAGCCCACCAGCTACGCCATGGTGCTCGCGGTCTTCGCCGGCGAGCAGCTCTCCTTCCGGCTCGCCTACGACCCCGGGCTCTTCGACGCCGACACCGCCGACCGCGTCACCGGCGACCTGCGCGCCCTGCTGGAGGAGATCGCGGCCGAGCCCGAGCGCACCCTCGCCGAGCTGCGCGCGCTGGCCCCCGCCCACCGGGAGCGGCTGCTCACCGGCCACAACGAGACCGCCACCGCGCTCACCACCGACGCCCTGGTGCCCGAGCGGTTCGCCCGCCAGGCCGCCGCCACCCCGCAGGCCGTCGCCCTGGTCCACGGCGGCGAGCGGATCACCTTCGCCGAGCTGGACGAGCGGGCCAACCGGCTCGCCCACCACCTCGCCGACCGGGGCGTCGGCCCCGAGGTGCCGGTCGCGGTCTGCCTGCGGCGCGGCCCCGGCCTGATCACCGCGCTGCTCGCGGTGCTCAAGGCGGGCGGCGTCTACACCCCGCTGGACCCGGCCGCCCCGGCCGAGCGCCTGCGGCTGCTGGTCGAGGACGTCAAGCCCCGGGTGGTGATCGCCGACGAGGCCGCGAGCACCACGCTGGCGCTGCCCGCCGACGTCGCCCTGGTCGTCCCCGAGCGCGAGCGGGACGCGATCGCAGCCCGGCCCGCCACCGCCCCCGACCCGGACCTCGCCCCGGAGCACGCCGCCTACGTCATCCACACCTCCGGCTCCACCGGCAAGCCCAAGGGCGTGCTGGTCGAGCACGGCAGCCTGGCGAACCTGCTCGACAGCCACCTGCGGACCGTCTTCGAGCCGCTGCGCGAGGCCTGCGGCGACCGGCAGGTCCGGGTCGCCCACCTGGCGCCCGCGTCCTTCGACGCCTCCTGGAACCCGGTGCTGTGGATGGTCGCCGGCCACGAACTGCACCTGGTCGACGACGAGGTGCGGCGCGACGCGCACGCCCTGGTCGCCTACCGCGCCGAGCAGCGGATCGACTTCCTGCAGACCACCCCGTCCTGGTTCCGCCAGCTCGACGACGCCGGACTGCTCGCCCCCGGCACCCACCCGCTGCGCGGCGCGGCGCTCGGCGGCGAGGCGATCGGCCAGGCCCAGTGGGACCGGCTGCGCGCCCAGTCCGACCTGATCGCCTACAACTTCTACGGGCCCACCGAGGCCACCGTGGACGCGCTGGTCTGCCGGGTCGCCGACAGCCCCCGGCCCGTCCTCGGCCTGCCCGTCCAGAACGTCCGGGCCTACGTCCTGGACCCGGAGCGCAACCTCGCCCCGGTCGGCGCGCCCGGCGAGCTGTACCTGGCCGGCGACGGCCTGGCCCGCGGCTACCTGGGCCGCCCCGACCTGACCGAACAGGCCTTCCTGGCCGCGCCGTTCGACCCCAAGGAGCGGCTGTACCGCACCGGCGACCGGGTCCGCCGGCTGTCCGACGGCCGGCTGGAGTTCCTCGGCCGGCTCGACGACCAGGTCAAGCTGCGCGGCTACCGGATCGAGCCGGGCGAGATCACCGCGGCCCTGGACGCCCACCCGGGGGTCGCCGAGTCCGTCGTCCTGGTCCGCGGCGAGGCCGAGCACGCCCGCCTGGTCGCCTACCTGCGGCCGGCCGCGGGCGGCGTCCCCGGCGCCGCCGAGCTCGCCGGCTACCTCGCCGAGCGGCTCCCGGCGCACCTGGTGCCGGCCGCCTTCGCCGAGGTGGAGTCCTTCCCGCTCACCCGGCACGGCAAGATCGACCGGGCCGCGCTGCCCGACCCCGCCGAGACGGCCGTCGAGGCCGCCGAGGAGTGGGTGGAGCCGCGCGACGAGACCGAGAAGCTGATCGCCGGGATCTGGTCCGAGACCCTGCACGTGGAGCGGGTCGGCGCGCACGACAGCTTCTTCGCCCTCGGCGGGCAGTCCCTGACCAGCGTGCAGGCGATCACCAGGATCAAGCAGACCTTCGGCATCCGGATCGCCTTCCGCAGCCTCCTGGAGAACCCCACCGTGGCGGGGGTCGCGCGACTCGTCGAGGACGCGCTGCTGGAGGAACTGGAGCGAGAGGCCGCGCGCCAGTCGGCGCCGGCGGCGGAGTAGGGGCAACCGACATGAGTGAAACCCAGACGTCCACGTCCCGCGAGGACCGCATAGCGGCCCTGCCCGAGCACCTGCGGGCCCTGCTGCGGGACCGCCTGGCGGGCGCCGAGACACCCGCCCCCGAGGCCGCCGCGAGCACCGCGCTGCGCCCCGCCGACCGCGACCGCCCGCTGCCGATGTCCTTCGCCCAGCAGCGGATGTGGTTCCTGTACGAGTTCGACCCGGAGTCGGTCGGCTACAACTCCTCCTTCGCGCTGCGGCTGCGCGGCGACCTCGACCGCGCCGCGCTGCACGGCGCGCTGGCCGCCGTCGTCGACCGGCACGAGGCGCTGCGCACCACCTACGACCAGGTGGACGGCGTCCCGGTGCAGGTCCCGCACCCGAGCGTGGACATCCCGCTGCCGGTCGTGGAGGCCGGCGGCGGGACGCCCGAGGAGCGGGAGGAGGAACTGCTGCGACTGGTCCGCGAGGAGGCCGGCCGGCCCTTCGACCTGCGCACCGGCCCGGTGCTGCGGACCCTCCTCGTCCGGCTCTCCGACCGCGAGCACGTGCTCGTCCTGAGCATCCACCACATCGCGCACGACGGCTGGTCGCTGTCGATCGTCACCCGCGAGCTGGGCCAGTACTACGCGGCCGCGCTCCAGGGGCGCGAACCCGACCTGCCCGCGACGGGGCCGCAGTATGCGGACTACTCGGTGTGGCAGCGCGAGCGGGCCTCCGGCGGGCGGCTCGACGAGCAGCTCGACTACTGGCGCGAGCAGCTCGACGGCGTCCCCGTGCTGGAGCTGCCGACCGACCGGCAGCGCCCCGCCGTGCCCACCGGGGCGGGCGCCTTCCACGAGTTCAGCGTCCCGGCGGAGACCGTCGCCGGGCTGCGCGAGCTCACCGAGTCCGCCGCGGCGACGCTGTTCATGACGCTCACCGCGGCCACCCAGCTGCTGCTGGCCCGGCTCTCCCGGCAGGAGGACGTCGCGATCGGCACCCCGGTGGCCGGCCGCGACGAGCCCGAACTCGCCGACCTGGTCGGCCTGTTCCTCAACACCCTGGTGCTGCGCGCCCGGATCGAGCCGGGCCTGGGCTTCCGGGACTTCCTGGGCCAGGTCCGCGACACCGTGCTGGCCGGCTTCGACCACGCGGAGGTCCCGTTCGAGCGGGTGGTGGACGCCGTCCAGCCCGAGCGCGACCCCAGCCGGATGCCGCTCGCCCAGGTGCTCATCGTCCTGCAGAACGCCCCCGAGGCGACCCTCGACCTGCCCGGGCTGACCATGGAGCAGCTCGCCCTGCCGCAGGCGAGCACCGGCTTCGACCTCGTGGTGGCCTTCGAGGAGCGCCCCGACGGCAGCCTCTGGTCCGCCCTGGAGTACAGCACCGACCTGTACGACGAGGCCACGGTGCGCCGCTTCGCCGGCCACCTGACCACCCTGCTCGGCTCGATCGCCGCCGACCCCGACCAGGAGCTGGGCCGGCTCGACCTGCTCGACCCGAAGCAGCACAACCGGCTCACCGTGGACTGGGCCCGCAACCCGGTGGCCTTCCCCGAACAGGACCCGGTGCACCTGCTGGTGGCCAAGCGGGCCGCCGAACGCCCCGACGGCCTCGCGGTGGTGCGCGGCGACGAGCGCCTCAGCTACGCCGAACTCGACCGCCGGGCCGGGCTGTTGGCCGAGCTGCTGCGCTCCCGCGGCACCCGCCCCGGCGACGTCGTCGGCGTGTGCTGCGAGCGCGGCCCCGACCAGGTGGCCGCCACCCTCGCGGTGCTCAAGGCCGGCGCCGCCTTCCTGCCGCTGAACCCGCGCTTCCCGGCCGCCCGCCGGGAGCTGATGCTGGCCGAGACCGGCGCCCGGTTCGTCTTCACCGAACGCGCGCTGGCCGCCGACGCGGGCGAGTCCGCCGCCGAGCCGCTGATCCTGGAGGACCTGCGCCCGCAGCTCGACGCGCACACCGGACCGGTGCCCGAGGGCGACCGGGTGGGGCCGGACGCGCTCGCCTACATCGTCTACACCTCCGGCTCCACCGGGACGCCCAAGGGCGTGCTGCTGGGCCACGGCGGCCTGACCAACGTCGTCAACGCCTCCCGGCTGATCGTCGGCACCGGCCCCGAGAACACGGTGACCCAGCTCTCCTCGCCCAGCTTCGACGGCGCGGTCTGGGAGACCTTCCTCGCCCTGGTCTCCGGCGCGGCGCTCGCCCTCCCGGCGAACGAGTCCGAGGCGCTGGGCAGCGAGCAGCTGCGCGCCATGGCGGGAGGCCGGCCCACCGTCCTCGCGCTGCCGCCCGCGGCCCTCGCGGCGGTCGAGCCCGAGGCGCTGCCCGCCGGCTCGGTGGTGCTCGCCGTCGGCGACCGCTGCCCGGTCGGCCTGGCCCGCAAGTGGTCGCGGGTGCACCGCTTCATCAACGGCTACGGCCCGACCGAGAACACCGTCGGCGCCACCATGTTCGAGGTCCAGGACGAGGAGGCCGGCAGCCGGCTGTCGATCGGCCGGCCGCTGCCCAACACCGAGGTCTACCTGCTGGACCCGCACGGCAACCCGGTGCCGCCCGCCGTCACCGGCGAGATCCACCTCGGCGGCCGCGGCGTCGCCCAGGGCTACCTGGGCCGCCCGGAGCTGACCGAGCAGCGGTTCGTCCCGCACCCCTTCGCGGACGACCCCGGGGCCCGGCTCTACCGCACCGGCGACCTCGGCGCCTGGCTGCCCGACGGGCGGATCGACTTCCGCGGCCGGGCCGACGACCAGGTCAAGATCCGCGGCTTCCGGGTCGAGCCCGGCGAGATCGAGTCGGCCATGCAGCGCCACCCCGCGGTCGACCAGGCCGCCGTGGTGGTCCGCGAGAGCGACCGCGGCAAGCAGCTCGTCGGCTACCTGGTCGCCGCGCCCGGCCGCGAGCGGGGCGAGGCGGTCCGCGAGGTCCGCGAGGCCCTGACCGAGGAACTGCCCGCCTTCATGGTGCCGGCCGCGCTGATCCCGATGGACGCGATGCCGCTCACCACCAACGGCAAGGTCGACCGGGACGCCCTGCCGGACGCCCGGGAGGCCCTGACCAGGGTCTCCATCCCGCCGAACGGCCCGGTGGAGACCGTGCTGGCCGAGGTGTTCCGCTCGGTGCTGGGCATCGAGGACGTCGGCGCCGAGGACGACTTCTTCCTGCTCGGCGGCGACTCCATCCTCTCCACCCAGGTGGTCGCCCGGGCCCGCCAGGAGGGCCTGCACTTCACCGCCCGGGACCTCTTCCAGCACAAGACCGTCGCCGCGCTCGCCAAGGCCGCCGGGACGGGGGAGAGCGGGCCGGCCGAGGAGGACCCGTACGCCACCGGGCCCGTGCCGCTGACCGCCGTGCAGCAGTGGTTCTTCGAGCACCACACCGTCAACCCGGGCCACTTCAACCAGTCGCTGCTGTTCGAACTCGTCCCGGGCGCCGACACCGAGGTCCTGCGCGCCGCCCTGGCCGCGCTGGTCGGGCAGCACGACATGCTGCGCGCCCGCTACACCCGCGACGCCGAGGGCGCCTGGTCCCAGGAGGTGGCGGCCGAGGCCGACGGCTGCTGGGACTTCCAGCGGCTCGACCTCGCCGGGGCGCCGGACGCCGAGGAGCGCGCCACCGAGGCGTTCCGGCAGGCCCAGAGCGGCCTGCGGCTGGCCGACGGGCCGCTGCTGCGCGCCGTCCTGGCCGACCTGGGGCCGGACCGCCCGGCCCGGCTGTTCCTCACCGCGCACCACCTGGTGGTCGACGGCGTCTCCTGGCGCATCCTGCTCGACGACCTGCGCTCCGCCTACGCCGATCTGGCGGCCGGCCGGCCCGCGAGGCCCGCCGCGCGTTCCACCTCCTTCGGCCAGTGGTCCCGCCGACTGCGCGAGCACGCCCTGACCGGCGGCTTCGACGACGAGCTGGCGCACTGGCGGTCGCTGCCCGAGCCCGCCGGGGAGCCCCTGGACACCGGCCTGTTCGGCGACCGCCGCACCGCGCGGCACACCCTGACCGGGGACGAGACGGAGGCGCTGCTGCGCCGGGTGCCCGGCGTGCTGCGCGCGCAGGTCCACGAGGTGCTGCTGACCGCCCTCGCCCAGGCGCTCGCCGCCCAGGGCCACGCCGGCGACGGCGGCACCGTGATCGACCTGGAGGGGCACGGCCGCGAGGAGATCCTGGACGGCGTCGACCTGTCCCGCACCGTCGGCTGGTTCACCACGATCTACCCGGTGCTGCTCGACGTGCCCGCGGAGCTGGCGCCGACCGCCGCCGTCCGGGTGGCCAAGCGCCGGCTGCGGGCCGTCCCGCGCCGCGGCATCGGCCACGGCGTCCTGCGGCTGGCGGCGGCCACCGAGGCCCGGGAGGACCTGCTGGTCCCCGCGCCCAAGGCCCGGATCGGCTTCAACTACCTCGGCCAGTGGGACAACCAGCTGCCCGAGGGGGACCGGCTGATCCTGCGCCACCTGGACCACGGCGGCGGCGACCACGAGCCGGGCGAGACCCGCACCTACGAGCTGGACGTCGCCGCCGCGGTCGAGGGCGGCCGGATGGAGCTGTCCTGCGTGTACGCGGGCGGCCGGTTCGACGAGGCGGCGGCCACCGCCCTGCTCCAGCGCATGCACGAGGCCCTGCGCGAGATCGTCCGGGCCTGCGGATGACCGGCCGGGCCGGTACGGACACGGCCCCGCGGGGCCGACGGAAGGAAGTGACCGTTTGAACGACGACCAACCCTGGCTGGTGATCCCCCGGCCGCGCCCGGAGGCGACCCGGCGGCTGGTCTGCCTGCCGCACGCCGGCGGCAGCGCGGGCTTCTACCGGCCCTGGGCCAACCACCTCTCGGCGGCCGTCGAACTCCAGCTCGTCCAGTACCCGGGGCGGGAGGAGCGGATCGAGGACCCCTTCGTCCAGGACGCCGCGACCCTGGTCGCCCAGCTGACGCAGGCGCTGCTGGAGACCGACCGCCCCGGTGTCGAGACGGTCGTCTTCGGCCACAGCATGGGCGCGCTGCTCGCGTACGAGACCGTGCAGTCCCTGCACGCGCAGGGCCTGCCGGTGGCCCGGCTGGTGCTTTCCGGCTACCCGCCGCCGCAGGCGCCGGCCGGCTCCGGCGACGGACCGGCCGGGCGGGCGCCGGCCCTGCCCCGCGGCGACGACGAGCTCCTCGCCACGGTCGCGGGCCACGGCGGGACCCAGATGTCGATCTTCGACGACCCGGACATCCGGGAGATGGTGCTGCCGATCCTGCGCAACGACTACCTGCTGATCGACTCCTACCGGCCGACCGCGCTGCGCCCGGTGGACTGCGGGGTCGTGGTGCTCACCGGGGACTCCGACGTCACGGTGAGCGTCGAGCGGGCCCGCGGCTGGGAGGCGCTGGCCGGCAAGGAGTTCGCGTTCCACGTGCTGCCCGGCGGGCACTTCTACCTGACCGCGCAGCGGGCCCGGGTCATCTCCCTGCTGCACGACTACCTGCTGGACGGTGGCTGAGCCGGCCCTGCCGGTCAGGTTCAGCCACTGCCGAACCCCCGCCGAATTCCGGCGAGTTCCGGGGGGGGGGGGGGGGGCGCCCCCCCACCCCCGCCCCCGGGGGGGGTGGCGGGCGGGGTCCGACGGGGGGCGGCGCGGGGGGGCGGGGGGGGGGTGGGGGGTGGGGA
>NZ_JBHWIO010000038.1:0-28556 GCF_042732075.1 Kitasatospora sp. NPDC059812 | reverse complement strand
GCCCCGCCGTCCCGTTAACCCCACCCCCCCCCCCCCCCCCTAAGCCGGGGGCCTCCCCCCCCCCAGTCCCCCCCCACCCCCGGGGGTGCAATTGTGTGCGCCATGCCGGAAAACACCCGGCGAAGGCCGGGACGCGCTGGAGTGCGTGTTTCCGCTGAGGCTTAAAAGCCTGTTTTCCGGAGGCTCCGCTGCCGCAGGATTTCGAGCCATGGGACAGCCCGGGGCTCCGGGTTGAACGACCGGCTGAGAGGGTCAGGAATGCTGGGCAACGTCGTCATCGTCGGTGGTGGGACATCCGGTTGGATGACCGCCTCGTACCTGCGCGCCGCATTCGGCGATCGCATTTCCGTCACGCTGGTGGAATCCAAGCGAATCAAGTCCATCGGGGTCGGCGAGGCGACCTTCAGCACCGTCCGGCATTTCTTCAACTACCTGGGCCTGCCGGAGCACGTCTGGATGCCCAAGTGCAATGCCACCTACAAGCTGGGCATCCGATTCGAGAACTGGCGGCGCAAGGGCCACTACTTCTACCACCCCTTCGAGCGCCTCCGGGTCGTCGACGGCCTGCCGCTCACCGACTGGTGGCTGAACAGCCGCTCCGGCGACCGCTTCGACCAGGACGTGTTCCTGATGGCCGCGATCTGCGACGCCGAGAAGTCCCCGCGCTACCTCGACGGCACCCTCTTCGAGCAGGACTTCAAGGAGGGCGGCAACACGACCGAGCGCGACACCCTCACGGAGCAGGACACCCAGTTCCCGTACGCCTACCAGTTCGACGCCTCGCTGCTCGCCGACTTCCTCTCCGGGTACGCCACCGAGCGCGGCGCCAAGCACATCGAGGACGACGTCGTCGAGGTCGTCCAGGACGACCGCGGCTGGATCAGCGGCGTGCGCACCAAGGAGCACGGCCTGATCGAGGGCGACCTCTTCATCGACTGCACCGGCTTCCGCGGCCTGCTGATCAACCAGACCCTGGAGGAGCCGTTCACCTCCTTCCAGGACACCCTGCCCAACAACCGCGCGGTGGCGCTGCGCGTCCCGGTCGACATGGAGAAGCGCGGCCTGCGCCCCTGCACCACCGCCACCGCCTCGGACGCCGGCTGGATCTGGACCATCCCGCTGTTCGGCCGCATCGGCACCGGCTACGTCTACTCCGACGAGTACGCGACGCCCGAGGAGGCCGAGGCCACGCTGCGGGCCAAGGTCGGCCCGGAGTCGGAGGGCCTGGAGGCCAACCACATCAGGATGCGGATCGGCCGCACCCGCAACGCCTGGGTCAACAACTGCGTCGCCATCGGCCTGTCCAGCGGCTTCGTCGAGCCCCTGGAGTCGACCGGCATCTTCTTCATCCAGCAGGGCATCGAGGAACTGGTCAAGCACTTCCCGGACGCCAACTGGGACCCGGGGCTGCGCCGCTCCTACAACCGCATCGTCGGCAACACCATCGACGGCGTACGGGAGTTCCTCGTCCTGCACTACAAGGCCGCGGCCCGCGAGGACAACGCCTACTGGCGGGACGCCAAGACCCGGGTGATGCCCGACGGCCTGGCCGAGCGGATCGAGCTGTGGAAGGCCAAGCCTCCGACGGAGGCCACCATCTTCCCGCACTTCCACGGGTTCGAGTCCTACTCCTACCTGGCCATGCTGCTCGGCCTCGGCGGCATCGAGCTCAAGGCCCCGCCCGCGCTCGCCCTGCAGGACGGCAGCCGCGCGGAGAAGGAGTTCCAGCTGCTGAGCGACCAGTCCGCCGAGCTCCTGAAGCGCCTGCCCAGCCAGTACGAGTACCTCGCCCAGATGCACTGACCCCTTCGGCGCCCCGAGAAAGGAGGCACCATGGACAGTCTTCCGTACGTACCGGCCGCGGTGACGCTCGCTCTGCTCGTCCCCGTGGCACTGCTCGGACGCCGGCTGGCGAAGCTGCTGCGGCAGCCGGAGATCGTCGGCGAGATCATGGCCTGCCTCCTGCTCGGGGCGCTGCTGGCGAGCCAGTGGCACTGGAAGCCGGCCACCATGGACGGCGGGGCCGTCCTGGAGAAGGCGGGCCACCTCGGCCTCGCGCTCTTCCTGGTGGGCGCCGTCCACGAGATCCGGGCCGGCGGCAGCCGGCTGGGCGGGCGCAGCATCGCACTGACCGCCGTGGGCTCGCTGCTGCTGCCGCTCGGCTGCGGCGTCGCGTTCGCCGCGTGGGTGCTGGCCGACGGCTCCCCGGCGCTGCGCGGCGGCGCCCCGGCCGGGGTGCTGGTCCTGATGCTGGCGATCGCGCTGGCGGTCACCGCCGTCCCGGTGCTGGCCGGCATCCTGGACGACCGCGGCATGCTCAACACCGCGATCGGCCGGCTCTGCATGGCGGTCGCGGTCTCCATCGACGCCGTCACCTGGTCGCTGCTGGCGATCGCGGTCGGCCTGGCGCACGGCGGCGGGAAGATCACCCCGTACCTGGTGTTCGTCGTCGGCCTGCTGGGCGCCTGGCTGATCCGCCGGGCCGGGGCCCTGCCCGGGCCCCGGGCCTGGGCCGAGCGGATCCCGGTGGCGGTGCCGATCGGGCTGACCGCCGCCGCGGCCGTGGCCGCCGCCCTGACCACCTCGCGGCTGGGCCTCACCGATGTGCTCGGCGCCGTCCTGGTCGCCCTGGCGCTGCCGGGCGACGACGGCGTCGGCCCCTGGACCAGGGCCGCCCACACCGTCGGCGGCTGGGGCAGGATCGTGCTGCCGCTGCTGTTCACGGTGACCGGCATGGGCCTCGCCTCGGCGCCGCTCAGCGTGTTCTCCTGGCAGGCCGTCGTCCTGTCCGTGGTGCTCGCGATCTTCGGCAAGCTGGTCGGCAGCTACTACGGCGCGCGGGCGGCCGGCCGGCCCCCGGTGGAGAGCATGCGGATCGCGGTGTTCCTCAACGCCCGCGGCCTGACCGAGCTCGCCGTCCTCCAGACGGGTTACCAGGCCGGGATCCTCACCCCGGCGCTCTTCCTCGCCCTCGTCGTGATGGCCCTGTTCACGACGGTGCTCAGCGGCCCGCTGCTGTGGGTCATCGACCGGCGCACGGCGAGCGTGGACGCGCCCCGGACCGCGGAGCCGGTCCCCTACCCAGTCGAGCGGTGAATCACGTGGAACTCGTCACCTCAACCCCCTCCGACTTCCGGACCTTCATGTCCGGCTTCCCGAGCGGCGTCGCCATCGTCACCTCGCTGGACGACGCCGGCCGGCCCTGGGGCATGACCTGCTCCGCCCTGTGCAGCGTCACCGTCGAACCGCCCACCCTGCTGGTCGGCATGCGGGCGGAGAGCCCGACCCTGAAGGCCGTGCTGCGCAGCGGCCAGTTCGCGGTGAACCTGCTGCACGCCGAGGGCCGCGGCACCGCCGAACTGTTCGCCTCCGGCGACCCGGACCGGTTCGACGCCACCACCTGGCGGCTGCCCCCCGGCGCCGGCGGACCCCACCTCGTCCACGACGCCCACGCGGTGGCCGACTGCCGGGTCAGCCAGCTGGTCCCCGTCGGCGGCCAGCGGATGGTCTTCGGCGAGGTCATCCGGATCACCGAGCTCAGCGACGCGTCGCCGCTGCTCTACGGGAGGAGACAGTTCAGCTCCTGGCCCGCCTAGCAGAGCTAGCAGAGCGTCCCCACAAGACGCCCAGACCACCGTTGTGGAGGAGAGATGACCGCTCAACCCACCGACGCGGACACGCCGCAGGGCACACCCGCCCGCGACCAGGGCATCCAGCGCCACAGCGCGATGCCGGTCCGGAAGTACCAGCCGTACCAGGCGGTCGGGCTGCCCGACCGCGGCTGGCCGGGCCGCCGCGCGGAACAGGCCCCGCTGTGGTGCAGCGTCGACCTGAGGGACGGCAACCAGGCCCTGACCGACCCCATGGACATCACCCGCAAGCGGCGGATGTTCGACCTGCTGGTCGCCATGGGGTTCAAGGAGATCGAGGTCGGCTTCCCCACCTCCTCGCAGGACGACCACGCCTTCCTCCGCCACCTCGTCGACACCGGCGCGATCCCGGACGACGTCGTCGTCCAGGTCATGACGCCGATCCGCGGCGACTTCATCGAACGCACCGTCAAGGCCCTGGAGGGCGTGCCCCGCGCCGTCCTCCAGATCTTCAACCCGACCTCGGAGGTCCAGCGCCGCCTGGTCTTCCGCAAGGACCGCCGGCAGACCACCGCCATGGCGCTCGACGGGGCCGAACAGGCCCTCAAACTCCAGGACTCGATCCCCGGCACGGAGATCTACCTCCAGTACGCGCCGGAGTCCTACACCCAGACCGAGCCGGACTACGCGCTCGAACTCTGCAACGCCGTCCTCGACTTCTGGGCCCCGCGGGCCGCGCACACGCTGCGGATCAACCTGCCCTCCACCGTCGAGGTGTTCCCGCCGCAGGAGTTCGCCGACCGGATCGAGTACACCCACCGCAACCTGCTCCACCGCGAGCGCACCATCCTCAGCGTGCACCCGCACAACGACCGCGGCAGCGGCGTCGCCGCCGCCGAACTCGCCGTCCTCGCCGGGGCGGACCGGGTCGAGGGCACCCTGTTCGGCAACGGCGAGCGCTCCGGCAACGTCTGTCTGGTCACCCTGGCCATGAACCTGTTCTCCCAGGGCGTCGACCCGATGCTGGACCTGAGCGACATCGACGGCATCCGCCGCATCGTCGAGAGCTGCAACCAGATGCCCGTCCCCGCCCGCCACCCGTGGGCCGGCGACTTCGTCTACACCTCCTTCGCCGGCTCCCACCAGGACGCCATCGCCAAGGGCCTGCGCGCCCGCGAGGAGTCCGGGCAGGAGGTCTGGGACGTGCCGTACCTGCCGATCGACCCGCGCGACATCGGCCGCGACTACCAGGCGCTGATCCGGATCAACACCCAGTCCGGCAAGGGCGGCATCGCCCACCTGCTGCGCACCGAGTACGGCATCGAGCTGCCGCGCCGCCTCCAGATCGACTTCGCCGCCGAGATGCAGGCGGTCTGCGAGGAGATCGGCGGCGAGATCACCGGCGACCAGCTGTGGGAGCACTTCGTCGAGCGGTACGTGGCGCTGGGCACCGAGACCGTGCCCGGCCTGCCGGAGCCGGAGCCGCTGGCGGCGGAGCCCGGCGACACCCGCTGGAGCGGGGCCACCGCCGAGGCGGTGGCCGGCTACGGGCTCGACGCCGTCATCCAGGGCCTCGTCGTGGAACGGGCCGGCGCACCGCTGAACGCGGTCACCGCCGCCTTCGAGATCGTCGTGGACTCCCACTCCTACTGGGGGGTCGGCATCGCCCAGGAGGAGGGCGAGGCCGTCGGCCGGGCCGTCCGGGTCGCGTGCCTGCGGGCGCTGCTGGACACCGAGCGGTCCGGTCTGTCCGAGGCCCGCTAGGGCCGGCGGGCTGAGCAGGTCCGCAGGTCCGGAGGGCTGAACAGGGCCGGCGGGCCGGACAGGTCCGCAGGGCTCAACAGGGCCGCCGTGGGCGGGGGAGGGAGGAGCCAAACATGCCCTGGAACACCTTGATCGACGTGGCACGGGAGGACGTGCTCCCGCTGACCGCCCAGATCCGGGACGGCATCAAGCGGGAGATCGCCGAGGGGGCGCTGCACCCCGGCACCCGGCTGCCGTCGAGCCGTCAGCTCGCCGAGGACCTCCGGGTGTCCCGCAGCGTCGTCGTCGAGGCCTACGGGCAACTCGTCGCCGGCGGCTACCTGGAGGCCACCCGGGGATCGGGCACCCGGGTCGCCACCCACCTGGACCGGGGCACCCGGATGCCGACCCTGCTCAGCGACGCCCGCCCCGCCCCGGTGATCCGCTGGGACCTGCGGGCCGGCGGCGCCGACGCCTCCGCCTTCCCCCAGCGCGAGTGGCTGGCCGCCTACCAGCGGGCCGCGCGCCGGCTCGGCCCGCGAGACCTCGGGTACCCGCCGGTGTCCGGCGTCCCGGCGCTGCGTGCCGAACTCGCCCGCTACCTCGGGCGGGCGCGCGGCGTGCACACCACCCCCGAGCACGTCATGGTGGTCTCCGGGTTCGCCCAGACGCTCGGCCTGGTCTGCGCCACGCTGCCCCGCACCGGCCTCGGCGCGCTCGCCGTCGAGGACCCGTGCCACCCGCAGCAGCGCCAGTTCATCGTCGAGTCGGGCCTGGACTGCCCGTCCGTCCCGGTCGACGAGCACGGCATCGACGTGGCCGCGCTCGCCCGCACCGGCGCCCGCGCGGTGCTGGTCACCCCCGCCCACCAGTTCCCCACCGGCGCCGTGCTCAGCGCCGAGCGGCGGGCCGCCCTGGTCCGCTGGGCGGAGGACGTGGACGGCTGGATCATCGAGGACGACTACGACGGCGACCTCTGGCTGGACCACGGCCGCCGGCCCACCGCGCTGCAACGGCTGTCCCCCTCCCGGGTGCTCTACGCGGGCACCGCGAGCAAGTCGCTGGCCTCCGGGATGCGGCTGGGCTGGCTGGTCGCCCCGCCCCGGCTGCGCCGCCGCCTGGAGGAGGTCCGCTCCCAACGGGACCTCGGCTGCGACGTGTTCACCCAGCACGCGTTCGCCGAACTGCTGGACGGCGGCGAACTCGACCGGCACCTGCGGCGCCAGCGCGAACGGCTGCGGGCCCGCCGCGAGGTCTTCCACGAGGCCGTGCGGCGACGGCTGCCCGGGGCCCGGATCGTGGGCGCCTTCGCCGGCCTGCACGCCTACGTCCAGCTCCCGCACCGGGTGGACGAGGCGGCGCTGGTCGCCCGGGCGCTGCGCCGTTCGGTGCTGGTGCGCGGCGGCCGCTCCTACCACCACCGGTCCTGGCAGTCCGGGCCGGCCCTGGTGGTGGGGTACGCCGGGGTGCCCCGCAGCGGCGTCGCCGAGGCGGTGCGGGAACTGGGGGAGGCCTACGCCGAGTCGGCGGCGGACGGCTGCCTGCGCAGTGCCTGAGCCGCGCCCCGGCTTTGCCCGGAACGCGGCAGGGACGGCACCGAGAGACCCCGGACGGACGCCCGGCCGGACAGCGGACAGACAGCGGAGAGTCGAGGACACGGCATGGTGACGACGAGGACGGGTGGCGCCCCCGCGCCGCTCGCGGTGCGCGAGGCGGCCTGGCACCTGCCGGAGCAGCGGGTGCCGGTCGGCGAGCTGCCCGAACTGGCGGGCCTGGCCGGCGAGCGCAGAACCACGCTGGCCGGCCTGGGCATCGACACCGTGGCCGTCGACCGCGAGCTCGGCCCGACCGGGCTGGCCGAGCGGGCGGCCCGCAGCGCGCTGGCCGGCGCCGGGCTCGCCGCCCAGGACCTGGACGCCCTGATCGTCGTCGACTCCCGGGCCCCCGAGACCCTGCTCAGCTCCGAGGCGACCAGGCTCCAGGCCCGGCTCGGCGCAGACCGGGCCGTCACCTTCGGCGTCGGCGGCCTCGGCTGCGTCTCGCTCGGCCCGGCCCTGCTCGCCGCCCGCGGACTGCTCGCCGCCGACCCCGACGTCCGGCACGTCCTGGTCGCCCACGCCTCCACCCCGGCCACCCCCGGCCGCTACCGGCACCCCGTCACCGTCAACGGGGACGCCGGGCAGGCCCTGCTGCTCGCCCGCACCGGCCCGGTGCGGGTGCTCGACCTGGTCCAGGAGACCAACGGCGCGTACTGGGACCTCTTCCGGGTGGACTACCGGGACCGCCCCTGGGAGAGCTGGCAGGAGGAGTGCCGGGACCTGCCCGGCTACTCCTTCCGGCTCGCGGTGGAGACCAGGAACCGGCTCACCGCGCTCCTGGAGCGGCTGCTCAAGCGGCACGGCCTCGACCGCGCCGACGTCGCCGGCTACGCCAGCCAGAACCTCTCGGCGGGCGGACTGCGCTTCCTGGCGGAGTCGCTGGGCGTCGACCTCCTGCCGGAGTGCCGGGAGAACCTGGCCCGGTACGGCCACCTGGGGCCGAACGACGTCTTCCTCAACCTCTGGACGGCGCTGGCGAACGGGCGGCTGGCCGAGGGCGACCGGGTCGTCCTGGTCAACGTCAGCCCGGTGGCGGCCTGGAACCTGCTGCTGGTGGAAATCGGACCCTGGGAGAGCACCGCGTGACCGACACGGCAATCGAGATACGGGAGTTCCTGACCGTCGCACTGCGCCGGCCGGTGGCGCCGGACGAGGACTACTTCGCACTGGGGCTCGCGGACTCGCTGTTCGCGCTGGAGCTGGTGGTCTTCGTCGAGGAGCGGTTCGACATCCGGATCGAGGTGGACGACCTCGACCTGGACTCCTTCCGCACCGCCGAGCGGATCGCCGCGCTGGTCGAGCGCAAGCGGGCCGGCCTGGGCACGGGCGAGGAGACGGGGGCCGGCTGTGCCGCCCACGGTTAGCGAGACCAGGCCGTCCGCCCCGTCCGACCTGGGGGCTTCGGCGGTCGGCGCCGCGGCCGAGCTGGCCGCCGCCGTCCGCGACGAGGCCGCCCGCTGGGACGAGCAGGGCGCGCTGCCCGACGAGGCCGTCCGCGCGGTGGCCGCCGCCGGGCTGCTCGGCCTCGACCTGCCCGCCCGCCACGGCGGCGCCGGCGCCACCCCGGCCCAGCTGGGCGAGGCCGTCGCGCACCTGGGCGGCGTCTGCGGCGCCCTGCGCGCGCTGCTCACCGTCCAGGGCATGACGGCCGCGGCGCTGCTGCGCTGGGGCGGCGAGGAGCAGCGCGCGCGGTGGCTGCCCGCACTGGCCTCCGGCGAACGCCTGGCCGGCTTCGCCGCCACCGAACGGGAGGCCGGTAGCGCGCTCGCCGAGGTCGGCACGCGGATCGAGGACGACGGCGAGCGGCTGGTCGTCACCGGCGCCAAGCGCTGGGTGACCTTCGGGCAGGGCGCCGACGTGTTCCTGGTGCTGGGGCGCACCGACGCCGGCCCGACGGCCGTCCTGGTGGAGGCCGACCGGCCCGGGATCGTCCGCGAGCCCGTCAGCGGCCAACTCGGCCTGCGCGCCGCGCGGATCGCCCACCTCACCTTCGACCGGGTGCGGGTGCCCCGGGAGAACCTGGTGGCGCCGCCCGGGCTGGGCCTGACCCACACCGCCGCCGTGGCGCTGGACCACGGCCGGTTCACGGTGGCCTGGGGCTGCGTCGGCATGGCGGAGGCCTGCCTGGCCGACGCCGCCGAGCACGCCGCGCACCGGGTCCAGGGCGGCGTGCCGCTGGCCGGGCACCAGCTGGTGCGCTCGCTGCTCGCCCGCTCCGCCGTCGACACGGCGGCCGCCCGGGCGCTGGCCGAGCGGGCCGCCGAGGCCCGGGCCGGCTCGCCGCTGGGCGCCGCCACCGAGACCGTGGTCGCCAAGTACGCGGCGGCCGGGGCGGCGAAGGCGGTCGCCGACCGGGCCGTCCAGATCCTCGGCTCGGCGGGCTGCGAGCCCGGCGTCCGGGCCGGCCGGTTCTACCGGGACGCCAAGGTGATGGAGATCATCGAGGGCAGCCCGCAGGTCGCCGAACTGCACATCGCCGACCGCCTGTTGCGCCAGGGGGTGCGCCGATGACCGGGGCTCAACCGGGGCCGCAGCGGAGTGGGGCGGAGCAGAGCAGGCCGCAGCAGAGCGGGGCGGAGCAGAGTAGGGCGGAGCCGACCGTCAAGGTCCTGGTCTGGGACCTCGACGACACCCTCTGGGACGGCACCGTGCTGGAGGGCGACGACCCGGCGCCGTTCCCCGTCGCGACCGCCGCCCTGCGGGCGCTGGACGAGCGCGGCGTCCTGCACGCCGTCGCCAGCCGGAGCGACCGGGCCGTCGCCACCGCACACCTGGAACGGCTCGGGCTGCACGAGCTGTTCACCGTGCTGGAGATCGGCTGGGGGCCCAAGTCGGGCGCGGTGCGCCGGATCGCCGAGGCCATCGGCATCGGGCTGGACACCGTGGCCTTCGTCGACAACGACCCGGTCGAGCGCGCCGAGGTGGCCGCCGCCCACCCCGTGGTGCGCTGCTACCCGGCCGAGCAGGTCGCCGCGCTGGCCGAACTGCCGGAGTTCCGGCCCGAGTTCGTCACCGCCGACGCCCGCGAACGCCGGCTGCGCTACCGCGGCGAGGCGCTCCGCACCCAGGCCCGGGAGGATCACCAGGGCACCCCCGAGGAGTTCCTCGCCTCCCTGGGACTGGAGTTGACGATCCGTCAGGCCGGTCCGGACGACCTCGCCCGCGCCCACGAGCTCACCGTCCGCACCCACCAGCTCAACACCACCGGCCGGACCTACGGCCTGACGGAGCTGCGCGCCCTGTGCGACTCGCCCGACCACCGGGTGCTGGTCGCCGAACTGACCGACCGGTTCGGCGACTACGGCACCATCGGCCTCGCGCTGAGCGAGCGGACCGGGCACCGGGAGGGCGACGGCCCGGCCGGGCCGGCCGAGGTGCTGCGGCTGCTCCTGCTGTCCTGCCGGGTGATGTCCCGGGGCATCGGGCCGGCGCTGATCGGGCACGTCGTGCGCGCGGCGCTCGCCGAAGGGCGCCGCCCGCTGGCCGAGTTCGTGCCCACCGACGTCAACCGGGTGATGCTGGTGAACCTCCGGTTCGCCGGGTTCACCGTGGTGGGCCGGGAGGGGGAGGGGCGGCTGCTGCTCGGTTACCCGCCCGCCGCTCCGCCGCCCTCGCCGCCGGGCCACCTGCGGCTGATCACCCCCGAGGCCCCCGAGGCGCCCGAGGCCCCTGTCGCCCTTGAGGCCCCCGAGGCCCGGAACCGGCCGTGACCGGGCCGCAATCCGTCGTGACCAGGAAGGACACCGTGCACCCGCAAGACACCCAGAACCGCGAGGCAGGCGAGGCCCGGGCGGCCCGCACCGACCGGATCCCGGTCGGGATCGTCGGCGCCGGCACGATGGGCACCGCCGTCGCCCAGGTCTTCGCCGCGGCCGGGCACCCCGTGGTGGTGGTCGACCGGCAGCGGGCCGCCCTCGACGCCGGCCCCGGCCGGCTGCGGGACGGCCTGCGCGCCGCGCGGCTGCTCGGTCGCCGCCCGGCCCCCGGTGAGGCTGGTGCCGGGACCCCTGCCGAGGCCCGCCCCTCGGCGGCGGAGACCGTCGAACTGGTCGACTGGACGGACGAGTTCGGGCGGCTGGCGGCGGCCGGCTTCGTGGTGGAGTGCGCCTCCGAGCGGCTGGCCGTCAAGGAGCAGGTGCTCCGGGAGCTCGACCGGGTCTGCGCCCCCGCCGCGGTGTTCGCCTCCTGCACCTCGGCGATCCCGGTCGAGCGGCTCGCCTCCTACACCGACCGGGCCGACCGGGTGCTCGCCACGCACTTCATGAACCCCGCGTACCTCAAGGAGACGGTCGAGGTGGTGCGGGGCCCGGCCACCACCGCCCGGACGCTGGAGACCACCCTCGCTCTGCTCGCCGGGGTCGGCCGCCGCGCCCACGTCGTCCGCGACTCGCCGGGTTTCGTCTCCAACCGGGTGCTGATGCCGATGGTCAACGACGCGGCCGCCCGGGTGCAGGAGGGCGTGGCCGACGCGGAGACCGTCGACCTGATCTTCCAGGAGTGCTTCGGCCACGCCATGGGCCCGCTGCGCACGGCGGACCTGATCGGGCTCGACACCATCGTCGACACCCTCGACGTCCTGCTGGAGACCACCGGCGACGAACGGTTCCGGCCCTGCGACCTGCTGCTCGACCTGGTGCGGCGCGGACACTTCGGCCGCAAGACCGGGCTGGGCTTCCACGCCTACGGGACCCGCCCGTGACCGCCGGCCGCCCGGCCCCCGACGTACTCGACCTGATCCGGGAACGGTTCCGCACGCTGCCCGACCGGACCGCCGTGGCGGTCGGCGAGCAGAACCTGACGTATCGTCAACTCGATGTTGAAACCAAGGCGTTGGCCGATCGACTGGCCGCCGTCGGGGTCGCCCCCGGCAGGCTCGTCCTGATCCACCGCCGCCAGGGCGTGCGCACCGTCGTCGGCATGCTGGCCGCGCTGCGGCTGGGCGCCGCCTGGTGCGTCCTGGAACCCGATCGCCCCGCCGCGATGGTGCGCGCCCTGCTGCGCGACAGCGGCTGCGCCGTCCTGGTGTACGACGACGGCGACCCGGCCACCCCGCCCGCCGCCGTGCGGGAGCTGACGGCCGGCTGCGGGCAGCCCGTCACGGCGGTGGCCGAGAGCGGACCGGCCCCTGCTCCGGCCGTGGCCGCCGGCCGGTCGGACGCCGTGGTGCCCCCGACCGCACCGGCCTACGCCGTCACCACCTCCGGGACCACCGGGGAGCCCAAGGCCGTCCTGGTCTCCCGTGGCGCGCTCGCCCACCTGGTCGCCTCCCGCGCCGAGGACCCCGCCGCGACCACCTTCACCGCCTCCCGGCTCTCCTGGGACGCGCCGCTGCTGATGCTGTTCCACACGCTCTGCGGCGGCGGCACGGCGGTGCTGCCCGACGAACGGGCCCTGCCCGACCCGGAGGCCGCCGCCGCGCTGATCCGCCGCCACCGGGTCGAGGTGGCGGTCGGCCCGCCCTCGTTCCACCTGCTGGTGCTGCCCCACCTGGCCGGCGCCGACGTCCACCTGCGGCAGTGGATCGTCGGCGGGGAGGCGCTGTCGGCCGCGCAGTCCGAGCGGCACCGGGCCGTCCTGCCCGGCACCCGGCTGGTCAACGAGTACGGCGCCACCGAGACCACCGTCACCGTGCTCGCCCAGCCGGTCACGCCCGCGTCGCTCGACCCCGTCCCGATCGGGCGGTCCACCCCGGGCAACCGGATCCACCTGCTGGACGAGCGGCTCGCCCCGGTCGGGCCCGGGCGAACCGGCGAGCTGTACGTGGCCGGGCCGCAGGTCGCCGAGGGCTACGCCGGGCGCCCGGCCGACACCGCGCTGCGCTTCCTCCCCGACCCCTTCGCCACCACCCCCGGCGCCCGGATGTACCGCACCGGGGACCTCGCCTCCGCCGACCCCACCGGGGCGCTGGTGTTCCGCGGCCGGGCCGACGGGCAGCTCAAGGTGCGCGGCGTCCGGGTCGAACGCGAGGCCGTCGAAGCGGCGCTGGAGCGCCACCCCGCCGTCCGGCAGGCCGCTGTCCTCGCCGTGACCGGCCCCGACGGCGCCACCGCGCTGGCCGCGTGCTGGCTCCCCGCCGACCCCGCCGCCCCCGCGCCGGACACCGCCGAACTGCTGGCGCACTGCACCGCCCTGCTCGGCGGCCAGGCCCGGCCGGAGCGCTTCGTCCGGGTGGCCGGCTTCCCGCTCGCGCCGTCCGGCAAGACCGACCTCCAGGCGCTGCACGCCCTGCTCGCCGAAGACCCTGAAGACCCCGTCGAGACCGGCGAGCCCGGCGGGCCGGACGGTCTCGGCGGACGCGGCGAGCCCGCCGGGGCGGACGGGGCCCCGCAGCTCGTGACGCGCTACTGGACCGAGGTCCTCGGGCACGGCGACTTCGGACCGGACGACGACTTCTTCGCCGTCGGCGGCAACTCGCACCGGATCGTCGAACTCCACCTGCGCCTCGAAGGCCGCTGGCCCGGCGCCGTCCGCGTCGGCCGGCTCTTCGACCTGCGCACCGTCGCCGAGCAGGCCGCGGCCGTCACCCCGGAGGCCGTCGCCCCGGAGGCTGCCACCTCGGAGGCGGCCACCCGGGAGCCCGTCGCCCCGGCGGCCGGAGCGCCCACGGGCGGCGCCCGGCCCGACGCCGCGTACGAAGTCTGACGAACGGGAGAGAGCAGCAGTGACCAGGACCCCAGCGACGGCCCCCGCCGACACCGACATCGCCGTCGTCGGCATCGGCGCCCGCTTCCCCGACGCCGACGACCTGGTGGCCTTCCGGGCCAACCTCGCCGCCGGCCGGGACTCCGTCGGGGGCATGCCCGCCGCCCGGGCCGCCGCCACCGGACTCGACCCGGACGCGGACTACCTGCCGATGGGCCACCTCGCCGACGTCCACACCTTCGACCACGCCTTCTTCGGCCTCTCCCGGCGCGAGGCCGCCCTGATGGACCCCCAGCAGCGGATCGCGCTGGTCCTCGCCCACCAGGCCGTCGAGGACGCCGGCCACGCCGCGAGCGCCCTGCGCGGACGCCAGGTCGCCGTGGTGCTCAGCGCCGCCGCCTCCGGCTACCTCGGCGCCGCCACCGAGCCCGGCCCGCTCAGCGCCCTCGGCAACGTGCCCTTCGCGCTGCCCGCCCGGATCGCCCACGTGCTCGGCTTCGAAGGCCCCTGCTACGCCGTCGACACCGGCTGCAACGGCTCGCTCGTCGCCGTCCACCAGGCCTGCCGCGAACTGCGCGACGGCGAGGCCGAGTACGCGCTCGCCGGCGGATTCAGCCTGCGCCCCGGCGGCCTGCCCGCCCGGCAGACCGAGGGCATGACCGAACTCGTCTCCCCGAGCGGCCGCTGCCGGGCCTTCGACGCCGACGCCGACGGCACCGCCAGCGGCGAGGGCGGCGCCGTCCTGCTGCTCACCACCCTCGGCCGGGCCCGCGCCGACGGCACGCCCGTCCACGCGGTGATCCGCGGCAGCGCCGTCCGGCACAACGGCCGCGCGGCCGCCACCATCAGCACCCCGAGCGCACCCGCGCACGCGGCGGTGATCGGCGCGGCCTGGCGCGCCGCCGGGCTCGACCCCGCCCTGGCCGGCTACCTGGAGGCGCACGGCTCCGGCACCCGGCTCGGCGACGCCGTCGAACTGGAGGGCCTGGCCCAGGTGTTCGGGCCGCGCGGGTTCGGGGCGCGGGGCCGGCGGCTGCCGATCGGCTCGGTGAAGACCAACGTCGGCCACCTCGACCACGCGGCCGGGATCGCCGGCCTGGTCAAGGCCGTCCTCGCGGTCGGCCACGGCGAGCTGTACCCGTCCCTGCACTTCCGCCGGCCCGTCGACGAGGCCGCCCTCGAACCCGTCGAGGTGGTCACCGCGCTGCGCCCCTGGGAGGGCGAGGAGCGGATCGCCGGCGTCAGCTCGTACAGCCTCGGCGGCATCAACGCCCACTGCGTGGTCCAGCGGCCGCCCGTGCCGCCGCGCGGCGACCGGTCGGGCACCCCCCGGCTCGTCGGCGTCTCCGCGCGCAGCCGCACCGCGCTCGCCCGGCTCTGCGCCGACCTCGGCGCCGCGTTGACCGGCCCGGCCGCCCGCGACACCGACCTCGACGACGTCGCCCTCACCCTCAACTCCGGGCGCACGCACTACGGGCACCGGGCGGCGGTGTGGGCCCGCGACACCGCCGGGCTCGGCCGGGCCCTGCTCGAACGGGCGGCCCGGCTCGACGCCTCGGCACCGGCCGGCGGCGCCCCGCGCGGCGGCCGGACCAGGCCGCCCGCCGTCTGCCTGCTGCTCTCCCCGGACGCCGTGCCCGACGCCCCCGGCCCGGCGGAGCTGCCCGACGCGCTGCCCGCCACCGGCCCGGCGGCCCGGCTGCTCGCGGGCCAACTCGCCCTCCACCGCGAGCTGTCGCGCTGCGGCGTACCCGTCGGGACCGTGTTGAGCAGCGGCGTCTCCCGGTACGCCGCCCGGTACCTGCTCGGCACCCTCACCGCCGAGGACACCCGCGAACTCGCCACCGCCGCCGCCACCGGAGCCGAGGCCGCGCCGCCCGACCGGGACCGGCTCGTCGCGGCGGCCGAACGGCTCGCCGCCGCCGGACCGGTGGTGTTCCTCGACCCCGGCCCCGGCGGCGTCCTCGGCCGGCTGCTCGCCGAGCGGTTCGGCCCGGAGGGGCAGGACGGCGCCCGGCTGGTCACGGCCGCCGGTGACGGCGACGGAGGCTTTGCCGCGCTGCTCGGCCGGCTGTACGAATGCGGCCTGGACCTGGACTGGACGGCGCTCGGCCCCGAGCCCGGCACCGCCCGGCGGCTGCGCCTGCCCGGACACCCGCTGGCTGCCACCCCCTGCTGGATCCGGCCCGCACCGGCGGCCCCCGCCCTGCCCGTCGCATCCGTGGCGCCCGTCGTGTCCGTCGCGCCCGCCGCGCCCGCCGTCGAGCGCACCGGGACCGGCCCCGCCGAGGACCCCGAACGCTGGCTCGCCGAAGTCCTGGGAGAACTCCTGCACAGCGAGCAGCCGCCCGGCCCGGAGGCCGACTACTTCGAACTCGGCGGCAACTCGATCATCGCCCTCCAGCTCGCCGACCGGATCCAGACCCGCTTCGGCTTCCGCCCCCGGCTGCTCGACGTCTACGAACACCCCGCCGTCGGCGCGTTCGCCGACCTCATCCGCCGCCGGGCCGGCGCCCCCGCGGCCCCCGCCCTGCCGCCGATCACCCCCCGCGACACACCCCCCGTCACCTCCTTCGGCCAGGACCGGATCTGGTTCCACCACCAGCTCGACCCCGACACCACGCTCTACAACCTCCCGATGGTCAGCCTGATCAGCGGCCCGCTCGACGTCGACGCCGTCCGCGGCATGTGGCACGACCTGATGCTGCGCCACGAGGTGCTGCGCTCCAACTTCGCCGAGGAGGACGACGAGCCGGTGCTGCGCATCAGCCCGGAGCCCGGCGACTTCTTCACCCTCCGGGACGTCTGCGCCGAGCCGGACCCGCTCGCCGCCGCCCGCGAACTCGTCCGGCAGGCCGCCGAGCACCGCTTCGACCTCGCCCACGACCCCCTGGTGCGGGTGCTCGTGGTCCGCACGGCCCCCGAGCAGCACGTGCTCCAGGTGACCATGCACCACGCCGTCAACGACGGCGCCTCACCGCGGATCTTCGAACGCGAGCTGCCCGAGCTGTACGCCGCCCGCCGCGAGGGCCGCCCGCACCGGCTCGCGCCGCTGCCCGTCCAGTTCGCCGACTACGCGGCCTGGCAGCGCGAACTGGTGGCCGGCTCGGCCCTGGACGGCGAACTCGCCTACTGGTGCGAGACCCTGCGGGACGCGCCGGTGCTGCGGCTGCCCACCGACCACCCGCGCCCGGCCCGCAAGGACCACGCCGGCGACCTCGCGGTGTTCACCGTGGACGCCGCCCTGATGCGGGAGCTGCGGCGGCTCGCGGCCGACCGCTCCGTCACTCTCTTCGTGGTCCTGCTCGCCGGCCTCTACCTGCTGCTGGCCCGCCGCAGCGAGCAGGACGACCTGGTCGTCGGCATCCCGACCACCGGGCGCAACCGGCCCGAACTCGAAGGCCTGATCGGCTTCTTCAACAGCACCGTGGCACTGCGCGCCGACCTGTCCGGCGCCCCGTCGGTGACCGCCTTCCTGCACCGGGTGCGCGCCGTGGTGCTGGAGTCCCTGGAGCACCAGGAGATCCCCTTCGACCGGGTCGTCCAGGCGCTGACGGACGAGCGCGATCCGGGCCGGAGCCCGCTGTTCGACGTGTTCTTCGTGCACCAGGAGCTGCCGCCGATCCAGCAGATCGAGGGCACCTCGACCGGGTACTTCGACATCGGCCACAGCGCCGGCAACCTGTTCGGCGGCCTGCCGGCGGGCACCGCCAAGTTCGACCTCACCCTGATCACCTCCGACCGGGTCGGCGACGACGCCATGACCGCCTGCCTGGAGTTCAGCACCCAGCTGTTCACGGGGGCGACGGCGGCCGCGTTCGTCGAGGAGTACACGGCGCTGCTCCGTGAACTCGCCGCCGCTGAGGGCGAGTTGCCGATCTCCCGACTGTGGGCCGGGGTACCGGTTCCCGCCTCCTCCGACGCGGCGCTGCCAGCCGCTCTGTCCGGGCCCGTACGGCTCGACGTCCCCACCGACCGCCCCCGCCCGGGCCACGCCAACTACACCGAGCGCAGCGTCACCGTCCCGGTCGACGAGTCGCTGCGCGGCGCCATCGCCCGGTTCGGCCCGCACCCCGACCGGGTGCTGCGGGCCGGCTGGCTGGTGCTGCTCTCGTGGATCGCCGGCCAGGACGAGGTGGCGGTCGGCCTGCCCGGCGGCGCCCTGCTGCGGGCCGACCTCGCCGACGAGCCCGCCTTCGCCGACCTGCTCGGGCGCACCACCCCCGACGGGACGGCCGGCCCCGGAGCCGAGCCCCCGGTCCGCTCCCGGGGCGACGGTGGCGGCCACGGCGTCGGTCACGGCGCCGCCCCGGGCGGGGTCGAACTCGACCTGGGGTGGCGGGCGGAGAGCGGCGCCGCCCCCACGGCGCTGACCGTGCACTACGCCCCCGAACTCTTCGACCCGCCGACCGCGACCGGCTTCGCCACCGGCCTGCGCGAGCTGCTGCGCGGCCTGCTCGCCGAGCCCGACCGCCCGGTCCACGACGTGGCGGCCGACTACGCCGACTACGCGGACCAGGCCGACGGTGCGGACCACGCCGACCACGGCGACCACGGCGACCACGCCGACCACGCCGACCACGGCGACGCGCCCGAGACCGTGACCCCGCACCCCGATGACGACACCGTGAGGGCCCTGTGAGCAGCTCCACCGCCACCCCGCTCGACGCCGCCCGGCGTGCCGTCCTGCGGGACACCCCGCTCCTGCCCGCCGACTGCGTGGCGCGCCTGGTCCGCTTCGAGGGCCCGGTCGGGCTGGACCGGCTGCGCCGAGCCGTGGCCCGAGCCCTGGCCGAACGCCCGGACCTGCACACCGGCTACCGCGCCGCCGCCGGGGGCGGCCCCGGCCTGCTCCGCCCGGCCGACCCGGCCCAGCCGCCCGCCGTCGCGGTGATCGACCTCGACCCGGAGGAACTGGACGGCTGGCTCGCCGCCGAGCTCGTCCGCCCGCTCGACCTGCTCGGCGGGCCGCTGCTGCGCCACGTGCTGATCCGCCGATCCGACGGCGGGCTCAGCTGGTTCCAGCGCCACCACCGGCTGGTCGACGACGACGCCGGGCTGGCCGCACTCGTCCGCCGGGCCGGCGAGCTGTACGCCGAGGACGCCGCGGATGCCGAGACGGCCCCGGCCTCCACCGGCACCTCCGTTCCCATCCCGGACCCGGACGCCGACCGGCCCGCCGACCGGGCGTACTGGCGGGAGGTCCTGGGGGCCGCCGGTCCCGAGCCCGCCGCCGCCCGCCCGGCCGGGGCCGTCGCGCCGCCGGCCGAGCTGCCCTGGCTGCCGGTGGCCGACCCGGCCGCACTGGCCCGGGCCGCCCGGGCCGGCGGTGCGGGCCCCGCCGCGGTGCTGCTCGCCGCCGCCGCCGTCCACGCGCACCGGCTGACCGGCGCCCGGGAGCTGCTGCTCGGACACTGGCGCCCGGCTCCCGGCCCGGGCGGCCGCGGCCTGGTCGTCCCGGTGCGCCTGGCCCCGGCCCCCGGGCTCAGCTTCACCGCCGTCCTCCGGCAGGCCGGCCGCGCCCTGCGCGCGGTCCGGCGCCACGGCCACCGGCCGGACCTCGACCTGCCCTGGGACCCGTCCTCCGGGTACGGCCTGGTCACCGGGATCGCCGACAGCGCCGAGCGGGTGGCGTACGGCCCCGGGACGGTCGCCGTCCTGGCCCGCGCCTGGGGCGAGCCGCTGCCCGGCCTGTTCCTGCGCGCCGACCCCACCCCCGGCCCGGCGGACCGGGACGGGGCGTGGCGGGTCGCCGCCGGCGGCCACGGCGCCGACCCGGCGGCCCACCGCCGGCTGGTCCGGCTGCTGGCGCGGCTGGCGGCCCGGCCCGACGAGCCGATCCACTCCTTCGACCTCGCCGACGGGGACGAGCTCGCCCTGCTGCGGAAGGCCAACGCCACCGAACACGCGGTGCCCGAGACCACCGTGCCCGCGGCGTTCGCCGCCCAGCTGGCGCGGACCCCGTCCGCCGTCGCGGTGCGCGGCGGGGGAGAGGTGCTGGACTACGCCGAACTGGACGGGCGCTCCGAGCGGATCGCCCGGCGGCTCGCCGGCCTCGGTGTCGGCCGCGAGGACGTCGTCGCGGTGCTGCTGCCCCGCACGCCCGCCCTGGTCGCGGCCGTGCTGGGCGTGCTGAAGGCGGGCGCCGCCTACCTCCCGGTCGACCCGGGCCACCCGCGCGGCCGGGTGGAGTTCGTGCTCGCGGACGCCCGCCCCCGGGTGGTCCTGACCACGGCGCAGCTGGCCGCCGCCGTGCTGCCGGAGCCGACCGCCGACGGCCCGTCCGTCGTCCTGCTGGACGAGCCCGCTGCCGAGCCCGCCGGCCCCGAGCCCGCCGGCCCCGCGCCCGCCGGTCCCGCGCCCGCCGGGGCGACGCCCACCCGCCCGCTGCCCGGCAACGCGGCGTACGTCATCCACACCTCCGGCTCCACCGGGACGCCGAAGGGCGTGGTGGTCACCCACCGGGCCGTGGCCAACCTCGCCGCCTGGGCGGCAGCCGAGCTCGGCCCCGAGGCCCTCTCCCGGGTGCTCGGCTCCACCTCGCTCTCCTTCGACCTGTCGGTCTTCGAGCTCCTGGTGCCGCTGTTCACCGGCGGCAGCGTCGACCTGGTGGACAACCTGCTCACGCTGCTGGAACGCCCGGACTGGTCCGGCAGCCTGGTCAACACCGTCCCGTCGGTGTACCAGCAGGTCGCCCGCGCCGAGTGGGTGCGCGAGCGGGCGACGACCTACGTGTTCTGCGGCGAGCCGCTGCCCGCCGCGCTGGTCCGCCAGGTGCACGCCCGCAACCCGGACGCCCGGGTGCTCAACCTCTACGGCCCCACCGAGGCCATCGTGTACGCCACGGCCGGGGCGTGCCCGCCCGGTGCGGACGGTGAGCCGTCGATCGGCGTGCCGATCGGCAACGTGCGCGCCCACGTCCTCGACCCGGCCCTGCGGCCCGCGCCGGTCGGCGTCACCGGCGAGCTCTACCTGGCCGGGGACTACCTGGCCCGGGGCTACGCCCACCGGCCCGGGGCCACCGCCGAGCGCTTCCTGCCCGACCCGTTCGGCCCGCCCGGCGCCCGGATGTACCGCACCGGGGACCTCGCCCGCTGGACCGCCGCCGGCGAGCTGGAGTACGCCGGCCGCACCGACCACCAGGTGAAGATCCGCGGCCACCGGATCGAACTCGGCGAGATCGAGGCCCGGTTGACGGAGCTGGACGGCATCCGGCGGGCCGTGGTGGTCGCCACCGACGACGGCGAGGGCGACCGCCGCACGACGGCCTTCCTGGTCGCCGCCGAGGGCCGCCCGGCCGATCCGGAGGCCGTCCGGGCGGCGCTGCGCGAGGTGCTGCCCGCACCCGTCGTCCCGGCCGCCCTGGTCTTCCTCGACGACCTCCCGACCAACGCCAACGGCAAGACCGACCGCGGCGCGCTCGCCGCACTGGCCGCCGGAACCGTGGACGGGGCGTCGCCCGAGCCCGCCGCCGCCCCGGCCGCCGGCCCCGTCGAGGTGCTGCGCGAGCTCTTCGCCGGCGTCCTCGGCCTGCCCGAAGTCGGCCCGGACGACAGCTTCTTCGCCCTCGGCGGCGACAGCATCCGCTCCATCAAGCTGCTCCGCCGGGCCCGCCGGGCCGGGCTGGCGCTCGCCCCGGAGGACGTGTTCGCGCACCCGACCCCGGCCGGACTCGCGGCCGTCGCCACCGCGCTCGACCCCGCCGACCAGGGCGCCGGCCGGCCCGCCGACGGCGAACTGCTCCCGCTGGACGCCGCCGAACGCGCCTGGTTGCAGGCCCGGTTCCCGGGCCACCGGGACGTGCTGCCGCTGACACCGCTCCAGGAGCGGCTGCTCTTCCCCACCCAGCACAGCCAGGGCGGCGGCGGGGCCTACGTGATGCGGCTGTGGATGCTCTTCGACGGGCGGCTCGACCCGGCGGCGCTGCGCCGCGCCGTCGAGGCGCTCTGCCGCCGCCACCCGAACCTGGCGGCCGGGTTCGTCCGCCTCCCCGACGGCCGCCCGGTGCAGGTCGTCCCGGACCGCCTGCCGCCGTTCACGGAGCTGGACCTCGGCGGCCTCACGGCGGCCGAACAGGAGGCGGAGACCGAGCGGTTGGCCGCCGAGGCGAGGACCACCCGGTTCGACCCGGCCGACCCGCCGCTGATCCGCTTCACCCTGCTGCGGCTGGGCCCCGGAGAGGGCGTGGGAGCGCAGCGGTACCGGCTGGAGGTGGTCGCCCACCACACCCTGATCGACGGCTGGTCCAACCAGCTCCTCCTGCCGGAGCTGTTCGCCCTGTACCGCGACCCGGCCGGACTGCCCGAGCCGGTGCCGCTGCGCGCCCACCTGGCCTGGCTGGCCGGCCGGGACCACGAGGCCGCCCGCCGGGCGTGGCGCGAGGCCCTGGCCGCGCCGATCGAACCCACCCTGGTGACGCCGCCCGGGCTGCCGCCCGCCGACGGGTGGCCGGGCCGCCGCTACCGGCCCCTGGGCGAGGAGCGCACCGAACGGCTCGGCGCCCTCGCCGCCGGGCTGGGCATCACGCTCAACACCGTGCTCCAGGCCACCTGGGCGCTGCTGCTGGCCGAGCGGACCGGCCGCCCCGACACCGTGTTCGGGATCATCGTCAACGGCCGCTCGCCGGAGCTGCCGGGCTCCGAGTCCGTCATGGGCTTCCTCATCAACACCCTGCCGCTGCGGATCACCCTGCGGCCGGAGGAGTCGCTGGCCGGGCTGCTGACCCGGGTCCAGCGCGAGCAGGTCCGGATGATCGCCCACCAGCACCTGGGAATCCCCGCCATCCAGCGGGCGACCGGCCTCGGCGAACTCTTCGACACCGTCATGGTGTACGAGAACTTCCCGCAGTCCGGCGACCAGGGCGACGCGCTCCCGGGGGTGCGGATCACCGGTTCGGGCAGCGAGACGGCCGCGCACTACCCGCTGTCGCTGATGGCCATCCCGAGGGACGGCGGACTGGAACTCGACATCCTGCACCGGGAGGACGCCGTCGACGCCGAGGCCGCCGACGCCCTGCTGGCCCGGCTGCTGGGGCTGCTCGACACCCTCGTCGCCGAGCCGGACACCACCGTCGGCGCCCTCGGTCTGCTCGACTCCTGGCCCGCGACCGCCGGGCCCGCCCGCACCCCGCTCCCCGCCACCGACGCCACCGTCGCCGCCGTCCCCGCGCCGCCCGCCGACGGCCTGGAGCCCATGCTGGCCACCCTGCTGCCGCTGCGCTCGACCGGCACCGGCGCGCCGCTGTTCTGCGTGCACCCGGCCGCCGGGATCGGCTGGACGTACGCGGCGCTGCTGGGGCCGCTCGGCGACCGGCCGCTCTACGTCCTGCAGTCCCGCGGCCTCGACGGCCGGGGGCCGCTGCCGGCCAGCGTGGAGGAGGTGGCCGAGGACTGCGTGCGGGAGATCCGCGCCGTCCAGCCCGACGGGCCCTACCACCTGCTCGGCTGGTCGTTCGGCGGCCTGGTCGCCTACGCCGTGGCCGCCCGGCTGCAGGAGCAGGGCGCGGAGGTGGGCCTGCTCGCGATGCTCGACAGCTACGTGCTCGCCAACCTGCCCGCCCGCTCGGAGGCCGAGGTGCTCGCCGAGCAGGGCCACGTCCGTAACGCCCTGCTGCGGCTGACCGGCGTCGACCGCCCCGCCGACGCGCCCGCGCCGACCGCCGAGGAGTTCCTCGTCCTCGCCAAGGACTCCGACTCGCCGCTCTCCGTCTTCTCCGAACACCACCTGACCGCGCTCGCCGAGGTCTACGACAACAACGTCCGGCTAGGCCGGGCCTTCCGCCCCGGCCGGTACCGCGGCGACCTGCTCCTCATCGAGGCCGTTCCGGAGACCAGCGGGCCCGTCCAGGACCCGGAGAGCTGGCTGCCCCACCTCGGCGGCGGCCGGCTGCTGCGGCACCGGACCGACCACGGCCACCAGGACCTCGGCGGCCCGGCCGCCCTCCTCGACCTCGCCCCGGCGCTGCTCGACCGGCTCGGCGACCCGTCCGGGCCGCACGGGTCACCGGGCCCGCACGAGCCGCACCAGCCGCACGAGCCGGAAAGGAGCTGACCGGATGTCCGCCACGCCCGCCACGCCCGCCTCTCCCGCCCGACGACGGCCGCTCACGGCCCCGCAGTCGGGAATCTGGTTCGGCCACGAGGCCGACCCCACCCGGCGGCGGTTCACCGCCGGCCAGTACGTCCAGTTCCACGGCGCGATCGACGAGGAGCTGTTCGAACGCGCGCTGCGGGGCGTGGTGGCCGGCAGCGAGAGCCTGCGGGTGCGCTTCGAGCCGACCGCCGACGGCGCCGTCCAGATCATCGAGGACGCCGCCGACTGGCCGCTGCACCGGCAGGACCTGCGCCACCACGAGGACCCGGCCGCCGCCGCCCGCGCGTTCCTCGCCGCCGAACTCGCCCACCCCTACGACCTGACCGCCCGCCCGCCCTTCGACCACTTCCTGCTGCGGACCGGCGAGGCGGAGTACCTCTGGTACCTCCGGATGCACCACATCCTGTGCGACGGCGTGGGCGGGGCCGGGCTGATGCGCCGGGTGGCGGCCGAGTACACGGCGCTGCACGCGGGCGAGCCGGCCTCCACCGGCGTGCACGACCCGCTCCAGGCCCTGCTGGACGACGACGCCGCCTACCGCGCCTCCGCCCGGTTCCGCACCGACGCCGCTTTCTGGGCCGAGGAGTTGGCCGGCCTCGGCGACCCGCCCCGCCTCGCGGGCGGGCGCGGCGCCCCGACCGGCTCGGGCCCGCGCCCGCCGGTCGCCGTCCGGACGGAGCTGTCCGCCGAACGCTGGGCCGCTGTCCGCGAGCGCGTCGGCGCGGGCTGGACGGCGCTGTTCCCGGCCGCGCTCGCCGTCGCGCTGCACGCCGACACCGGCGAGGGCACGGCGGTGATCGGCCTCGGCGTCCGCGGCCGGGACGCCGCGCTGGCCCGGCGGGCCCTCGGCATGACGGCGAACGTCGTCCCGCTGCGGCTCGCCGTCGACCCGGCCGCCACCGTCGGCGGCCTGGTGACGGCCACGGCGGACCGGGTCCGCGCCGCGCTGCGCCGCCAGCGGTACCGCTTCGAGGACCTGCTCCGCGACACCGCCGCCGCCCGGGGCGACCGGCCGCTGATCGGCCCCACCCTGAACCTGCTGCCGCTCGACCCGGGCCTGCGGTTCGGCGGGATCCCGGCCACCGTGCACGAGGTCTCGCCGGGCCTGCCCGAGGACTTCGCGCTCGGCGTCTACGACAACGGCCGCGCCACCCTGCCGGTGTTCGCCGACGCGGTCGGCGACTACCCCGAGGACACCGTCCGGGCCCACCTGGACCGGGTGCTCGACCTCGTGACGGCGCTGGCCGAGGCGCCCGAGGGGCTCCCGGTCGGCCGGCTGCGCACCGGCGGCGGCGTCGCCCTGCCCGCGCCCGCGCCCGGGTCGGCGCCCGGGTCGGCGCGGACCGAGCCGGACGGCGACACCCTGGTCTCGCTATTCGAACGGCAGGCCGCCGCCCGCCCGCAGGCACCCGCCGTGGTGCTGGGGGAGACCGTCCTCACCTACCGCGAACTCGACCTGCGCGCCGACCGGTTGGCCCGCCGGCTCGCCGCCCGGGGCGTGCGCCGCGGCGACCTGGTGGGCGTCGCCCTGCCCCGCTCGCCGGACCTGGTGGTCGCGCTGCTCGGCGTCCAGAAGGCCGGCGCCGGCTACCTGCCGCTGGATCCGGACTACCCGGTCGAGCGGCTGCGCGCGACCATCGAGGACGCCGCGCCCCGGCTCGTGGTGACGGACGACTCCGCCCGGGCGGCGCTGCCCGACGGCGTCGAGACCCTGCCCGTCGACGGCGCGGACGAGCCCGCCGACCGGACGCAGCCGCAGCGCCCCGGCCCGGACGGCGTCGCCTACGTCATCCACACCTCCGGCTCCACCGGCCGCCCCAAGGGCGTCCTGGTCACCCACCGCAACGTCACCCGGCTGCTCGCCACCACCGCCGACCGGTTCGGCTTCGGACCGGACGACACCTGGACCCTGTTCCACTCCTACGCCTTCGACTTCTCGGTCTGGGAGCTGTGGGGCGCCCTGCTGCACGGCGGCCGCCTGGTCGTCGTCCCCCGGGACACCGCCCGCTCGCCCGAGGAGTTCCTGCGCCTGCTCGCCGACGAGCGCGTCACGGTGCTCAACCAGACCCCCTCGGCGTTCACCCAGCTGGCCGCAGCCGACGCCGCCCACCCGGGCCCGAGCGCCCGGCTCGCCCTGCGCTACGTCATCTTCGGCGGTGAGCAGCTCGAACCCTGGCGGCTCGCGGACTGGTACCTGCGGCACCCGCAGGACGCGCCCCGGCTCGTCAACATGTACGGCATCACCGAGACCACCGTGCACGTCACGGCCGGCGACCTCGACGCCGCCGCCGTGGCCTCGGGCGCCGCCACCATCGGCCGGCCGCTGCCCGACCTGCGGGCGTACCTGCTGGACGCCGCCCTGCGGCCGGTGCCCGACGGCCTGCCCGGCGAGCTGTACGTGGCCGGCCCCGGCCTCGCCCGCGGCTACCTCGGCCGCCCCGCGCTGACGGCCGGCCGCTTCACCGCCGACCCGTACGGTCCGCCCGGCAGCCGGATGTACCGCAGCGGGGACCGCGCCCGCCGCCGCCCCGACGGCGAACTCGAACACCTCGGCCGCACCGACCGGCAGGTGAAGATCCGCGGCTACCGGATCGAACCGGGGGAGATCGAGGCCGCGCTCGCCGCGCGGCCCGGCATCTCCGGCGCCGCCGTCCTCGCCACCGAACGGGAGCCCGGGCGCAAGGCGCTGACCGCCTACCTGCTCGGCACCGAGGAGGCCGTCCGCGCGGCCGCCGACCACGCCCACGCGTCGCTCCCGGACCACCTGGTGCCCGCGGCCTTCGTCGCCGTCGAGGCCTTCCCGCTGACCGCCAACGGCAAGCTCGACGAGCACCGGCTGCGGGCCCGGGAGGCCAGGGCGGCGGACGGCCGGGGCCGGGCGCCCAGCGGCGAGCACGAGACCCGGCTGCACCGGCTGTTCGGCGAACTCCTCGGGGCCGAGGGCTTCGGCGCGGACGAGAGCTTCTTCGCCCTCGGCGGCGACTCCCTCTCGGCGAACCGGCTGGTGGTCCGCGCCCGGGCCGAGCTGCCCGCCGAGCTGTCGGCCGAACTGACCATCCGGGACGTCTTCGCGGCCCCCACCGTGGCCGGCCTGGCCGCCCGGATCGGTGCCCGTGGCGCCGCCCGCCAGGGCGAGGCGGCGGCCGGCCGGGCGCGCCCGCAGCGCCCGCAGGCCGGCCCCCGGCCGGAGCGCATCCCGCTCTCCTACGCCCAGCGCGGCCTGTGGTTCCTGCACCGGCTCGGCGAGCAGGCGTCGACCTACCACGTCCCGCTCGCCGCCCGGCTGACCGGGCCGCTCGACCTGGCCGCGCTACGGGCCGCCGCGGCCGACGTCCAGCAGCGGCACGAGAGCCTGCGCACCGTGTTCCCGGCCACCGACGGGCAGCCGTACCAGCGGATCCTCGACGACCCGCCCCTTCCGCTGACCGTCCGGCACCCCGACCCCGCCGACCTGGACGCGGCGGTGCACGAGGAGGTCCACCGGCCCTTCGACCTCGAACACGGCCTGCCCTGGCGGCTGGTGGTGTTCACCGCCGGGCCCGGCACCCACCTGCTGCTGATCGTCCTGCACCACATCACCGCCGACGAACAGTCGCTGGGCCCGCTGACCCGCGACCTCGCCGCCGGCTACGCCGCCCGGGCCCGCGGCCGGGCCCCCGAGTGGCCCCGACTGCCGCTCCAGTACGCCGACTTCACGCTCTGGCAGGGCCGGGAGCTCGGCCCGGCCGGCCGGCCCGACAGCCCGCTGGCCACCGAACTGGCGCACTGGCGCGAGACCCTGCACGCCGCACCGGGGCGCACCGCGCTGCCGGTGGACCACGAGCCACCGCCCGGTGCGGCCCTGCGCGGGGCCGCCGCCGAGTTCCACTGGGGCGCCGAACTGGTCGCCGCAGCGGCCGAATTGGCGGCCGGCCGGGGAGCCACCCTGTTCATGGTGCTGCACGCGGCCGTCGCCTGCCTGCTCGCCCGCTCCGGAGCGGGCACCGACCTCGTCCTCGGCACGGTCACCGCCGGCCGCGCCGACCCCGCCCTGGACGACCTGGTCGGCTACTTCGCCCAGCCGCTCGCCCTGCGCACCGACCTCTCGGGCCGTCCGGGCTTCGCGGAGCTCGTCGACCGCGTCCGGCACACCGACCTCACCGCCTTCGCGCACGACCAGGCGCCCTTCGACCGGGTCGTGGACGCCCTCGCACCCGACCGGAAACTCGGCCGCCACCCGCTGTTCCAGGTGATGATCACCCTGCACGGCGGGCGCCGGCCCGCGCTCGCCCTGCCCGGCCTGTCCGGCGCACCGCACCGGTTCGAGCGGGTGATGGCCAAGTTCCCGCTGCTCTTCGAGTTCACCGAACAGCCGGACGGCACGGTGCGCGGCGTCCTGGAGTACAGCACCGGCCACTTCCGCCCCGAGACCGCCGAGCGCCTGGCGCAGGGCCTCGGCCGTCTGCTGGCGGCGGCTCTGGCCGACCCGGCGGCACCCGTCGACACCCTCGACGGCCTCGACGTCGTTGGCACCCGCGACCTGTCGGACACCCCAGACCCGGCCGCCCGCCCGCAGCCCGTCACCGGACCGGAGGGCGGCTCGCCCGCCGAGGAGCAGCTGCGGACCCTGTTCGGCAGCGTCCTCGGCCGGGCGCGGCCCGGGCCGTCGGAGGGGTTCTTCCGGCTCGGCGGGGACAGCATCCTGGCGATCCAACTCGCCACCCGGGCCCGGTCGGCGGGAGTGCTGATCACACCGAAGGACGTGTTCACCCACCAGACCCCGCGCGCCCTCGCCGCCGCCGCGGCCGTCGCCCCGGACGCCGGCCGCGCCCCGGCCGCCCGCCCGTCGGAGCCCGCGCCCCCGGGCTATGTTCTGACGCCCACCCCGATCGCGGACAGGCTGTCGGACCGC